>NZ_JBHXAW010000022.1:0-25929 GCF_042726645.1 Isoptericola sp. NPDC060257 | reverse complement strand
CGCCCCTTCGTCGTCCCGTGGCGGGACGGGTCGTCAGGAGGCCGCTGCGTCGAGGTCCGCCACCATGGCGTCGCGGCGCGCGACGCAGTCCGTCACGAACTCCAGGAAGCGTCGGCTGCTGTCGCCCCGTGCGAACCCGAAGTAGTGGTCGCGCACACGGGCGCGGGCGTCGTGGTGCGGGTCCTGGGCGAGGTTGGCCGCCAGGAGCGTGCCGACGTCGCCCACGGTGTCGCCGTCCACGATGTCGACGACGCTCGCGACGGGGGCCTCGGCGACGATGCGGGCACGGTCGGTGCGCCGGTCGGTGAGGACGATCGGGACGTCGGGGCGCAGGTAGAGGAAGTCGAGGCCGACGGACGAGATGTCGGTGACGAGCAGGTCGGCGTCCTCGAAGAGGCCGAGGATGTCGGCCTCGAGCGGCAGCTCGTGCGGGGCGCCGGCCTCCCGGGCGGCGGTGACGAGCCGCACGATCTCGGCGTGGGCCTGGACGACCGCCGGTTCCTCGGCGGTGAGCACACGGGGGTGCGGCTTGTAGACGAGCCGGACGTCCGGGCGGTCCAGGAGGGCGCGCACGATCGCGGTGCCGTACAGGTCGAGGGACGTGTAGTTGTTGGCGTCGTCCTCGCCTGACCAGGTGGGGGCGTAGAGCACGGTCCGTCGGCCGTCGACCGGCGCGAGCACCGAGGCCACGTCGAGGTCGAGCTGCGGGCGGCCGCACACGACCAGCTTGTCGAGGTCGAAGTTGATGAGGGCGCGCCGGTGGCGCTCGATCGCGGCCCGGCCGGCGACGACCACGTGGTCGTAGGCCTTGGCCTGGTTGGAGACCATCGAGATCTTGTCGGACTCGCCGTGGTTGACGTGCACGTGCAGGGCCCGCTGGTAGATGAGCGACTGGAAGTTGCGCCAGCCGTTGTTGACGTAGACGACCGTCTTGGCGTCGATCTGCTCGTAGAGCCGGCGCAGACCGTCCAGGCGCCGGACGAAGAGCACGGGCAGGTCGGTGGTCTCACGGAGCTGCTCGGTGAGCTCCCAGTGCCGGGTGACGATCGCCACGGGGTGCTGCGCGGCGACGCGCTCGAGCACGGGCAGCCACTGCCGCAGCTGGTACCCCTGGTTCGGGGTGTCCGCGAAGTACGCCACCACGGGGAACGGGGGGAGGCCGTCCAGCTCGGGGGAGTGCTCGGGCTCCTCGCCGGCGATCGTGCTGGTCACGACCCGCTTGACGCGCGATCCCGCGGTCAGCAAGATCTGTGCGGCAAGCTTGCGCGCGCGGTCCGTGATCGTGGGCTGCTGCGGTGGCGTGACGTGCGACATCCGTGCCTTCCTGGTGGCGGGTTCCCGTGGCGCGACGAGTATTCCACGGCGTCCTGAGGCCCTCCCCGGGGGGCGCCGGCGCGAAGGGCGCTCACCTCATCGCTGTACTATCGACAGGGCCCGGCAGCCGCTGGCCGTACCTCGGAAGACGGGTATGCAAGTTACGTGACCACCGACACCACCACGGACGCCGCCTCGGGTGACCGCGGGAAGCCGGAGCCCGGTCGTGACCCGCTCCGCCCGCCGGAGCCGGTCGTGCCGGACACCACCTCGCAGGAGCGACGGGCGATCGCGGAGCAGTTCGGGCTGCAGCAGATGGGCGTGCGCCCGCCGCTGGGCAAGTACATCCGCGACGTCGCCTCCCGCTGGGCGTTCATCCGCGTCCTCGGCACCGCGACGGCCTACTCCAAGAACCAGAACAACTATCTGGGTCAGCTGTGGGCCGTCCTCAACCCGATCCTCAACGCGACCGTCTACGTGCTGATCTTCGGCATCCTGCTCGGGGCGAACCGCGGTGTGGAGAACACCATCGCGTTCATCACCATCGGCACGTTCCTGTACCGGTTCTTCGAGCAGTCGGTGCACGCCGGGTCGCGGTCGATCGCGCAGAAGACCAACCTCATCCGGTCGCTGCACTTCCCGCGCGCCGTGCTGCCGATCGCGCAGGTGGTCTCGCTGCTCACCACCCTCGTGCCGGCCCTGGTGGTCATGTGCGCGATCGTGCTGCTCAGCGGGCTGCTCCCGGCGTACCCGACGGTGCACGTCACCTGGAGCTGGCTCCTGCTGCCCGCCATCGTGGCGCTGATGTGGATCTTCAACACGGGGATCGCGTTCATCGTGGCCCGCGCCGTGGCGATCACTCCCGACCTGGACAACATCATCGGCTTCGTGCTGCGCCTCGTGATGTACGCGTCCGGCGTGATCTTCCCGGTGATGCACTACGTGAAGGACCTGCCCGCCCAGGCGGCGGCCATCATCGGGCCGATCCTCGAGTACCAGCCGATCGGCGTGTTCCTCTACGTGGCCCGCTCGATCCTCACGCAGGAGCCGTCGATGCCGCAGGACCCGTGGATGTGGCTGTGGGCGGCCGGCTGGGCGGTCGTGGCGTTCGTCGTGGGATTCATCGTCTTCTGGCGCGGAGAGGAGCGGTACGGCCGTGACTGAGTCGGATCTTCATCTCGACGTCGACCTCGACGAGGACTTCGAGCCGGAGGACCTCGAGGGCCCGAAGCCCGTCGCGACGGTCGGCGACCCGGTGCTCGTCGTCGACGACCTGCACATCGTCTACCGCGTCTTCGGCGGCAAGGCGAAGCAGGTCGCCGCCAAGGGTGCCGACAACGTGCGCGAGGCCAAGGCGCCGAAGCGCTCCCTCCTGCGTCGGCTGGTGAGCTCGACGTCGCAGCACGTGGGCGCGGTGAGCGAGGTGCACGCCGTGCGCGGCATCTCCTTCGTCGCCCGGCACGGGGAGTCGATCGGCATCGTCGGCATCAACGGCTCCGGCAAGAGCACGCTGCTGCGCGCCATCACCGGCCTCATCCCGCCCCACTCGGGCGGCGTGTACGTGGCGGGGGAGCCGGCGCTGCTCGGCGTCAACGCCGCGCTGATGCCGCAGCTCACGGGCGAGCGGAACATCTGGATCGGAGGCCTGGCCCTCGGGCTCACCCCCAAGCAGGTCGAGGATCGCTTCGACGAGGTCGTGGAGTTCGCCGACATCGGCGACTTCGTCTACATGCCGATGAAGACGTACTCCTCCGGCATGGGGGCCCGGCTGCGGTTCGCGATCTCGTCGGCCGCGACGCCGGACATCCTCATGATCGACGAGGCGCTGGCCACCGGTGACGCGGCGTTCAAGGCGCGTTCCAAGGCCCGCATCGACGAGGTCCGCAAGAACGCGGGCACGATCTTCCTCGTGAGCCACTCGATCACCACGATCGAGGCGATGTGCACGCGCGTGCTCTGGGTGCACCAGGGACAGCTCGTCATGGACGGCGGCACGGAGGAGGTGCTGGGCGAGTACCGCAAGTTCGTCCGTGCGCACCGGCAGGCGCGCTCGTCCGCGCGCGCCGGCGGGGTCGGCCCGCGGGCGCGCTCGAAGCAGCGCCCCAAGAAGCAGGCCGCGTCGTGATCTCGTAGGGACCGGGCCTCCCTCGAGGCCCGTGGCCCACCCGTTACCATGGGCCGGCGAGCGACCCCTGCCGCCGCGGTCGGTCTCGGCCGGTCGGGTTCGGAGCCGCTCGACAGGGATGGCGCGCCAGCGTCCGTCGACAGTCCACCGCATGCTAGGTGTCTTCCACTATGTCTTTTTCGCCTCGCCAGATCGCCGCCGTCGCCCTGATGGCGGTGTGCATGGTCGTCGCCGTGCTCGTGTGCCTGTTCGCCCCGGTGCAGGTGGGCCTCATCGCCGTGCTGGTCACGGTCGGGGTCTGCACGGCGATCGTCCTGCTGTTCCTGCGCAAGGTGCTCTCGGCCGTCTACCGGCTCGGGCAGAACGGCGCACGGAGGGAGTCCGAGACGTCGCGCTCGGCGGGCGTCGCCGCGGAGCGCGAGATCGCCCTGGTGAACGCGCGTCTCGAGCGGATCGAGGAGCACCTTCCGGAGCGGCTGGCGGCACGGATCGCGTTCGAGCTCGCGCGGCCTGAGCGGGACGCGGCCGGCTCCCCCGCAGCGGGCTCGGCCGACCTCTAGGACGCGGCACCGACATGGCAATCCCCGCAGCGCCGCAGTCGTTCGCGCACGCCCACCCCGACGAGCCCGCGCCGGCGTTCCAGGAGCTCACGCCCGACGAGTTCCTCCTGCTGAACCGGCAGTCGCCCTGGCGCGCGCTCGCCGTCGGGAGCCGCATGCGCTCCGCCGCCTTCCTGGACCTGCTCGCGCTGGACGGCACGGGGTCCGCCCACCGCTGGGAGCAGCTGCGCCAGGCGATCGTGTCCGGCGTCTCCCGGGAGCAGATGCTGCGCTGGGACGTGCCCCGCGTGCTCAGCGCGGCGCTGCTCGCCTGCGTGCTCGCGCCCGAGCGCCAGCACCTCGAGGTCGCCACGAGGGTCATGGTCACGGCGCTCGACCGGTCGCAGCTGTGGGACCCGGACGCGTCGGCGGCGCTGCGCCTCGCCACCCAGGTCGCGGTGTTCACGCGCGCCGAGGCGTTGTTCGAGGAGCTCGCCTCGCTCCCCACCGCGGAGGAGAGGATCGTGTGGGCCGGCCGCACCGACCTGCTGCGTCCGGCCGGCATGGCGGAGCGCGCGACGGCGGACCAGGCCTCCGGGGTCGTCGGCGACGAGCTCGAGCGCTGGTGGGCGCTCTTCAACAAGCCGTTCACCGACCGGGGCCTCGCGCCGTTCGTGCTCGCGGCCGACGAGGTGGAGGGACCCGGCGGGGTCTTCGGGGCCATCGAGGCCCCCGAGGCCGCGCCGTGCAGCGTGCCGCCCGACGAGCAGCCCCTGGTGACGGTCGTCGTGCCGACGTACGACCCGGACGTCGGCTTCCGCCACACGATCGACTCGCTGGTCCGTCAGTCCTGGTCGAACCTCGAGATCCTGGTCGTCGACGACTGCTCCACGAGCGGTCGGGAGCACCTGGACGACGCCGCCGCGACGGACCCCCGGGTGCGTGTCATCGCACGGCAGCGCAACGGCGGTGCCTATCAGGCGCGGAACTCGGGGCTGCGCGAGGCGCGCGGCGAGTTCGTGACCTTCCAGGACGCGGACGACGTCTCCCACGCGCAGCGCATCGAGCGGCAGCTCCTGCCGCTGCTCTCGGACCCGCGCAAGATCGCGTCGACGTCGAAGAGCCAGCGGGTGCTGGGCACGGGCGGCGTTACCTACCTGGGCTACTCGCCGCACCGGACCAACGTGTCGTCGCTCCTGTTCCGCCGCGAGGCCGTGCTCGAGAGGCTCGGGCAGTTCGACGACGTGCGCAAGGCCGGGGACAGCGAGTTCTCCGAGCGCCTGAAGAGGGCCTTCGGGAGGTCCGCGGTGGTGAACCTCCCCGATCCGCTCGGCCTCGTCCAGCTCAAGCTCGGCTCGCTCTCGCGCTCCGACTTCCGGCCGAACTGGATGTCGGGGGCGCGCCTCGCCTACAGCAAGCAGTACAGCGCGGCGCACAGCCGCATCAAGGCCGCGGGGTCCGACGACTGGACGCTCAGCGACTCGCGTCCGTCGATCTGCTGGGCACCTCCGGCCGTTCGCGGCGAGGCGCCGGTCGAACGGCTCTCGCACGCGGTGCTGGCCGACTGGAACTCCGCCCTGGAAGGCTCCCGGGACGGTCTGCACAGGATCCGGACCCTCCTGACCGGTACGGACGGCCCTGTCGGCCTGCTGAGCGGGTCCCGTCCGCGGTCCAGCCGCAACCTGCGCACCGTGCAGTCGCGGCGCCGGCTCACCGACGCGGTCGAGCAGGGCGAGCTCCGGTGGATGAGCTGGCGCGACACGACCCACGTCGAGAACCTGATCGTCGACGACCCGGAGTACCTCCTCGCGCTGCCCGCCGAGCCCGAGGTCGGGCTCGTCGTCGACCGGGTGCACCTCGTGCTCGACGAGACCGTGCGGCGCGTGGACGAGGCCGTGCTGCCCCCGGTCGCCTGGTGCGAGGAGCAGGCCCGGACCGTCTTCGGCGCGCCCGTGAGCTGGATGGTCTCTTCGCCGGAGCTGTTCCGGTACCTCCGGGGCAAGGGGGCCGACGTCGCGCTCGTCCAGGGACGAGCGGCCGACCGGAGCACCCTTCCGGAGCACCCGAGGATCGGCGTCGTCCTGCCCCGGCACGTCGACGGCGCAGGCTGGAACCTCGGCGTGCTGCGGTCCGTCTTCGTCGGCTCGGGCGCCGCGGAGGTGGTGTTCTACGACGAGGGCAGGCGCCTGACCGGGGCGCGGGCCGAGGCCGCGGGGGTCACGGTGGTGCCGAGCGACCAGCTCGACCGTGCGGGCTTCCTGGACAGCATCGACGTCGTCGTGCCCGACATGTTCGGCCAGCGGCTCCACGCCGCCGAGTCCTGGCTGTGGCTCGCGCGCGAGCACGACGTGGTGCCGCTGCTTCCGGACGGGCTCGAGACCCTGCAGCAGGTCCCGGTGCTGCGGTACTCCGAGTTCGGTGCGGGGGAGGTGGTCTCGGCCCTCGCCGCCGATCCCGACCTGGCCCGGCTGCTGCCGGGCGCGGGGTCGATGGACGAGCGTGCCGATGACGCGACGACGGCGCCGACCGGGGCCTCCGCGACGGGCCGGGCAGCGGACCGGTCGGCCCGGGTCCGCTACGTGGTCGTCGGCGAGGACGGGACGCTGGCGCACCTGCGGACCCGGCTCTCCGTCGCGCAGCTCGAGCCGGACCCGGACCTCCGCACCGTGCCCGACCGCTCCTTCGCCGCGCTCGCCGAGGCAGGGGTCTTCGCCGGCCTGGCCCCGGACGACCGGCTGTGCCTCGTCGACGCCGGCGTGGAGTTCGAGGCGGGCGCGTTCGACCGCCTGGGTCCCGACGCGGTCGAGGACCTGCACGTGTTCACCGACGCGTCCGTGGGCCACGCGCTCCACCCGAAGGCGGACCTCGGCGGCGGTGTGCCCCTCGGCGAGAACGCCCCGCTGTGGGTCGGCTCCAGCCCGGTGCTGGTCCGCGCGGACATCCTCTGGGCCGCCGTCCGGAGGTACCCGGCCGCGCGCACGCGCGGCGTCGCCTTCGCCGCCGCGCTGTCGATCAGCGGAGGGTTCGGCGTGCTCGGCGAGGTGCGCTCCCACGGCGTGCTCGACGACGGGGCGGACCAGTCCGCCGAGGTGCTGACCCGGTCGTGGTACCTCGACTTCGCGCGGGACTGGGCGGACCTCCTCGAGGGGACGGCCGACCTCGGCGCGAGCCACGCCTACCTGCAGCGCCTGTTCGTGCACCTGCTCGCAGGCCGGATCCGGCACAACACCGGCGGCACGCCGAAGCGCATCTTCACCGAGGAGGACCTCGCCGCCTACGAGCGCGTCCTCTCGCGGGCGCTGCGGCACACGGCCGACGAGCTGATCTGGGCGCCTCGCCGTCCCACCCGGATCCCGTCCCCGACCGTGCGCATGCACCTGCTGCGGCTCAAGCACGGTGCGGCGTTCGAGCCGGTCCTGGGCCAGGACGCCCGGGGGCCGTACGCGGCGTTCCGCGGACTGGAGCTGGAACGCCCGGACGACGTGACCGTCTCGATCGACTCGATGGCCGCCCGCGACGGCGTCCTGACGGTCAGGGGCCGGATCCCGCTGGTCTTCAGCCACCCCGGGCACCGGCTCGAGGTGCACGTGGGCGGACGCTCGGTCCCCCTCGTCGACCGGCAGCGGTACGCCGACACCTCGCTGCACGGTGTCGCGCTCCACCGCGCCTTCACCTTCACGGCGTCGATCCCGTTCGCCGAGGCCACCGGTCGGCTGGAGCTCCGGTACGCGGCCCCGGACGCGTGGTCCGCGCCGCTGCGCCTCCGCTTCACACGGGCCACCGCCAAGCTCAGCGACCAGCCGGCGGCGTACTGGGCCGTGCCCGGGCTCGGGATCCTGACGGTGGGTCGCCGTGGGATCGACATCGCGCCCTACTCGGAACCGGCGCGGGACACGGCGGAGCAGGCGCTGCAGCGCGCGCTGCGGGAGTCCGGCGACCCGGTGCGGATCGGTGCCGCACGGCTCCGTGGCGAGTACTTCACGACCCTGCCCGACTACCGCGGCCGCACGATCTGGATGTACGCGGACCGCATCGTCAAGGGCGGGGACAACGGCGAGTACGCGTACCGCTACGCGCAGGCGCAGGCGCAGCGCGACGGGGTCGAGACCCACTACGTCGCCCAGCCGGGCACGGCCCTCGCGGCGCAGCTCGACGCCGACGGCGTGGAGTACCTCGCCTTCGGGACGGACCGGCAGCGGCTGCACTACCTCCATGCGTCGATCGTCTTCGCCACCCGCATCGGGACGAGCAACACCTTCGGGTTCCAGCTCGACCAGACGTACTTCCGCGACCTGTTCGACGCGCGCGTCGTCTACATCAACCACGGGCTCGTGGTGGACAAGCTCGACAACCTGCTGAACATCGGGTTCTCGAACTTCGAACGGATCTGCGTGGTCTCCGAGCTCGAGCGCCGGAACCTCCTCCAGGCGAACTACGGCTACGAGGCCGACCAGGTCGAGGTGACGGGGTTCGCCCGCTACGACGGGCTCCGCTCCCGGGCGGAGCGCACGATCCTCCTCGCTCCGACCTGGCGGACGTACCTGCACAGCCCGCAGCGGGGCGTGGAGCAGACCCTCAGCCACCGCGCCTTCCGGGAGACCGACTACTTCCGGGTCTTCGACTCGCTCATCAACAGCCCGAGGCTGCACACGGCCCTCGAGAAGCACGGGTACCGCTTCCTCTTCCTCCTCCACCCCAACACCGGGACCCAGCTGACCGACTTCGTCTCGCAGAGCGAGCACGTCGAGGTGCGTGCCGCCACGGAGGACGTCAGCTACGAGGAGCTCCTCACGGGGTCGGACCTCATGATCACCGACTTCTCCGGGGTGCAGTTCGACTTCGCGCAGATGCACAAGCCGGTGCTGTACTACCAGCCCGACTCGATCCCGCCCCACTACCCCGCGGCGTCGTTCGACTACGCGACCGACGCGTTCGGCGAGGTCGCGAAGTCCGAGCAGGACCTGCTCGACCTGCTGGAGCGCTACCTGGAGCGGGGCTGCGCACCGGAACCGGAGTTCGAGGAGCGGGTCGAGACGTTCTTCGCCTACTTCGACCACGACAACTCGAAGCGCATCTACGAGGTCGGGCTGGAGCTCGAAGGCCTGAAGGAGCGGAAGGGCCGTGATGACTGACACCGAGGTGACCGGCATCGAGGTGACCGACGTCAATCGCCCTGAGGACGAGTGGGACGCCCTGTCGCCCCACACGAGCCTCGTCATCGCCTGCTACCGCGTCGGCCCGTACCTTCCCGCGTTCCTCCGGTCGCTCGACGAGCAGGTCGCGGCGCACGCGGGGTACGAGCTGATCTTCGTCATCGACGGCTGCCCCGAGGACTCCGAGGACGTGGTGCGGGCCTGGATGCCCACCACCGACTACGCCGTCCGCGTCGTCACGAAGCCGAACGGGGGCGTGGCCTCGGCCCGGAACACGGGCCTCGCCTGGGCTCGCGGCACCTGGGTGTCGCACCCGGACCCCGACGACCGGCTGGACCCCCGCTACCTGCTCGAGATCGAGCAGGCACGGGAGCGGTTCCCGGACGAGACGATGTTCGTGGGCCGGGCGATCCTCACCTCGCCCGACGGCTCGACGATCGGGCACACGCTGGACGCCCGGTACGTCGGCGCCGTCAGCTCGGTCATCGACCTGCGCCGGCAGCCGCGCAAGATCCACACGCTCGGTGGTGTCGCGTTCTTCCGCCACGACGTGATCTCTCGCCACGGCCTCCGGTTCGACGAGCAGATCCTGCAGTCCTCCGACACGGACATGATCGGGCACTTCCTGCTCTGCAACCGGGCGCGGTACGTGCTGGTCCCGGGGGCGGAGTACTTCTACCTCCGCCGTGCCGACGCGTCCTCGATCGTGTCGAAGCACAGCGGCAACATGTCCCGCTACGCGTCGCTGTTCGGGATCCCGCACCGCGGCATGCTCGACCGCGCCGGCGACGAGTGCCCGCCCTGGCTGGCGAACCTGCTGCTGTACTTCGTGTTCATGCTGTTCCGCCGGAACCGGCGCGCCAACACGCCCGTCGACCTCGCGTCCGAGGAACAGCTGGCGCTCATCCGCGAGCGTCTGGTCGAGAACCTGCGGCAGATCGGCGCCGAGAACATCAGGGGCTTCGACATCTTCGCGGTGCCGCTGGAGATGCGGTTCGCGTGGCTCTCCGCCGTCGAGG
This sequence comes from Isoptericola sp. NPDC060257, assembly GCF_042726645.1. NCBI lineage: Bacteria > Bacillati > Actinomycetota > Actinomycetes > Micrococcales > Promicromonosporaceae > Isoptericola > Isoptericola sp. NPDC060257. The sequence continues at coordinate 15,779 of NZ_JBHXAW010000022.1, read as the reverse complement.
ACGTCTCGTCCTCGCCCGTGGAACGGCTGCGCTGGCACCCGGAGCGTGGCGCGTGGCGCGCGGCCGTCTACGGGAGCGACCACGACTTCCCGGAGCTGCAGGTCGTCGCGGGCGAGGCCGAGGTCCTCGAGCGCAGGAGCCGCGGGATCGAGTACCTCGGGAAGACCTGGTTGTACCAGCTGGTGCTCCTCGTACGGATGCAGCGGGGGGACGTCGTCGGCCTGGCCTCGACGGAGCCGCGCTTCACGCTCGAGCTCGACGGCACGATCCTGAAGGCCGGCGACGTCGACGAGCGCACCGGGAGGCGGCCGCCCATCGACGTCAAGCCCGCGGCGCAGAAGGCCGATCCGGCCGCCCCCACCGCACCGGCTCCGGCCAGCGCGCCGTCGCCGGCCGCGGTCTCCGGTGCGGTCGTCTCCCGCTGGCGGCGCCTCGCGCGGGCCGTGACCGGCTCGACGGCGCAGCCCCGCGCCGCGGTGCACGCCGAGCCGCAGGCCGCGCGCGGCGCGACCTGGGTGTTCGTCACCGGCGACGACACCGACGCCGCGCCGTCGCAGAGCGAGCTGCTCTACGGGTACGTGCAGGAGCGGGCGTCCGACGTCGAGATGCGCTTCGTGACCGAGGCGGGCTCCGAGGCCGAGGCACGGCTGCGCCGGGCGGGCGTCGGGTGCGTGACCGCGGGGTCGGCCGAGCACGCCTCCCTCCTGCGCCGGGCGGACCTCCTGGTCACGTCCCGCATGACACGGCGTGCGCACGTCCCGCTCCCGGGGCACGGGATCCCGCGGGAGTGGCGCGTGGCGCTGCTGCCCGCCGGCGGGGTCGGCAGGCTGCTCCATCGCGACTCCTGGGCGTCGCAGGCCGACCTCATCACGGTGTCCTCGGCGATCGAGCTCGTCCGCGCCGGCGGCCCCTACGGGACGCAGACCTACCTCCCGAGCGAGGTCGCGCTCACCGGGCTGCCCTCTCACGACCGGCTCGAGGAGCTGCGGGCGCCGGCCGAGCACGTCGTCGTCGCGCCCGGCTGGCGGTCCGGCACGCTGCGGCCGACCGACCCGGAATCGGCCGGGAGGGCGATCGAGGAGTTCCGCGCCCTGCCGTTCGTGGCCGCCTGGCGGGAGTTCCTCGGCTCCGCCGAGCTCGCCGCTCTCGCCGCCCGGGAGGGGCGCCGCGTCCGGCTGATCCTCCCGTCGGGGGTGGGCCCCGAGGTCTTCTCGCCCCCGCCCGGGGTGGAGCTCGTCCCTCAGGACGACGAGCTGGAGGCCCTGGCCTCCGCCGCCGTCCTCGTCACCGATTACTCCTCCGCCCGTGCGCTCGACCTGGCCTATCTCGGCCGGCCGACGGTCTATCTCCAGGTCGACCAGGAGTCCGTGCTCGGCGCCGCCGACAGCGCCCGCTCCCGGGCGGCGGGGTTCGAGACGTCCGGGTTCGGCCCGGTCGTCACGAGCGCTGAGGCAGCCCAGCGGGCGGTCGCCAGCACCCTCGAGCGCCTGCCCGACCGGTACGCGGAGCGGATCGACCGCGCGTTCGCCTACCGGGACGGGAAGGCGCGCGAGCGGATCCTCGAGGCGCTGCGCGGCTGAGGCCCGGCGTCCCGCGCGGACGCCACGACGCCCTGGCTCAGCGGAGCGGGCCGGAGCGGTCGCCACCCGCGGCGTCCAGTGCCGCGCGGACGCGTGCCACGGCGTCCTCGACGCTCACCCGGGAGGTGTCGACGACCAGGTCGGCGTCGGTCGGCGCCTCGTACGGCGAGGAGATCCCGGTGAACTCGGGGATCTCGCCGCGCCGGGCCTTCGCGTACAGGCCCTTGCGGTCGCGGGCCTCGCACACCTCCAGCGGCGTGCTGACGTGCACCAGCAGGAAGGTGCCGGCGGCCTCGGCGAGCTCGCGCACCCGTGCGCGGCCCGACGCGAACGGCGCGATCGGCGCCGCCACGGCGACGCCGCCGTGCGAGGACACGAGCGACGCGACGTAGCCGATGCGCTCCACGTTGAGCTCGCGGGAGGCCTTGTCGAAGCCGAGGCCCTTGGACAGGTGGTGGCGCACCTCGTCGCCGTCGAGCAAGGTGGTGTGCAGGCCCTCGTCGTCGAGCTCGGCGGCCAGCGCCCGGGCCACGGTCGACTTGCCGGAGCCGGACAGGCCCGTGAAGAAGACGACGGCGCCCCGCGGCCGGGCGGTGCCGGCGGCCCGCGCGACCTCGGCGGCCGGCACCTCCGGGTAGAGCGCGGCGACGGCGCCGGACCACACGGTGCCGAGCTTCTCGACGGCGCCGCGGTCCCCGGGGGAGCGGTGCGCGACGAGCAGCTCGGTCCGCGTGGCGCCGTAGCGCGCGCCGACGTCCGTCCAGCGCAGCCCGTCCGGGGCGTCGGCCGGCCACGGCACGACGACGACGCTCGCGCGGCGCGGGCCGTCCTCGAACCGGTCGGCGAGGTCCTGGGCGATGCGCACGAGACCCGGGGCCCCCACCTGCCCGGCGGCGGGGGACCGGCGCGCGGCAGGGACGAGCAGCAGCACCGAGCCCGCATCGCCGACGAGCCCGGGCAGGGCGTCCACCTCCGAGCGTGTGGGCGGTTCGGCCACGACCAGGGCGACGGCCGCGCGGCCCGCGGGCGCACCGTCGCGCACCTCGCGGGCGGTGCGACGCACGGCGGGGTCCCAGTGCGGCCCGGCGGCACGGGCGAACGGGCGCACGGCGCGCGGGGCCTCGTCGCCGGGGACGCCGGCGACGGCGAGCGGCGTGTTCTCGGCGTCCGTGAGGGTCACGGGGCCGGCGGGCAGCCCGGCGGGCGGGACCCAGGGGCCGCCGGCGAGGGCGAGCTCGAGGAGGTCCAGCTCGTCGGGGGACAGGACGTGGGTCGCGGCGGGCAGGTCGGAGGGCAGGTCCGAGGGCACCGTGCCGGGGGTGGGCTCGGTCATGATCGCGTCGTCGTGTCCTTCTGGTCGGGGTCCGGCTCAGGGTCCGGTTCGGGGGCCGGTTCGCGGTCGGGTGCGGGAGCGGGGACGGTGCCGGGCACGGCCGGCCGGGGAGGGAGCCGCTTGATGCGCTCCCGGACCACGACCCACAGCAGGTTGCCGACGACGAGCGCGCCCACGGCGGCGGCGACCACCACGCCGAGCGAGGCGCCCAGCAGCTTGAGGCCGGACGCCAGCAGGAGGATCGCCAGGGCGCGGCGGATGATGCCGCCGGGGGCGCGGCTCGAGACGTGGGCGCCGAACCAGGCACCGGGGATCGCGCCGACGAGCAGGGAGGTCGTCAGGCCCAGCTCGAAGTCCCCGTAGAGGATGTGCCCCAGCGACGCGGCCGCGACCAGCGGGACCGCCTGCACCAGGTCGGTCCCGACGAGCTGGGAGGCCTTGAGGGCCGGGTAGAGCAGGAGCAGCACCACGATGATGATCGAGCCGGCGCCGACGGACGTGAGGCCGACCATGAGCCCGGCCACGGCGCCGAGGACCAGCGTGGGCACCTTGCGGACGACGACGTCGGGGCTGCTGGGCGCGGCGGGCCCCTCGCCGAGGGCGGTGCGGCGCTGCAGCATGCCGAGCACCGCGCGCACGACCAGCCCTGCCGACGCGATGAGCAGGGCGACGCCGAGGATCTGCTTGAGCATCTCGTCGAACCCGTCGCCGAACGGGAGGTAACGGATGAGGAGCGCGCCGGAGAAGGCGGCCGGCACGGAGCCGATGCACAGCCACAGCACGAGCTGCAGGTTCACGGTGCGGCGGCGCAGGTGCACGATCGCGCCCGCGGGCTTCATGAACAGGCTGGCCACGACGTCGGAGGAGACCGCGGTGAGCGGGTCGACGCGGAACACGAAGATGAGCATCGGCGTCATCAGCGCGCCGCCGCCCATCCCCGTCAGGCCGACGACGAAGCCCACGACGAGTCCGCCGACGATCAGCGGGAGGTCGAGGCTCAAAAGCGCACCATTCCTATCGGAAAAACAGAATTCAACAATGTGAACTCTCAGGGAATCGTCCAATTCGGAATGGTAGCGTCGGCCGCGCCCCGCCCGGGGCCTCCGTCCAGAGCTGCAAGCCGAGGAGTCGTATGTCCGCGTCCGCCCCGTCCTTCCCGGACCCGGGCCTGCCCGACGGCGAGCTCGCCGTCGCGCTCGCGCAGGGAGCCGGCGAGGTGCTCCGCGGCCTGCGGGCGGAGGTCGACGCCGCCGGCGGGTCGTTCGTGGCGAGGGAGCTCAAGGACGCGGGCGATGCGGCCAGCCAGTCGTGGCTCGCCGGCGCGCTCGCGCACGCCCGCCCGGGCGACGCCGTCCTCTCCGAGGAGGCCGCCGACACCGCCGCCCGCCTGACGGCGGACCGCGTGTGGATCGTCGACCCGCTCGACGGCACCCGCGAGTTCGCCGAGCGCGCCGGCGACGGCGCGGGCTGGCGCGACGACTTCGCGGTGCACGTGGCCCTCTGGGACCGCGGCGTCGCCCGGTCCGACGGGCTCGCCGCCGGTGCGGTCGGGCTGCCGGCCCGCGGCGCCGTCCTCAGCACCGCCACGACCGACGCAGGGCCGAGCCCGGCCGACGACACGGACGCGGTCCTGGCCGGCCGGCGGCCGCTGCGCCTCGCCGCGAGCCGCAGCCGTCCGCCGCAGTTCGTGCAGGACCTCGCCGCCCGCGACGACGTCGAGCTCGTGCCCATGGGGTCGGCCGGCGTCAAGGTCGTGTCCGTCGTGGACGGCACCGTCGACGCGTACGTGCACGCCGGGGGCCAGTACGAGTGGGACTCGGCGGCACCCGTCGCGGTCGCGCTCGCCGCGGGCCTCGTGTGCACCCGGCTGGACGGCACCCCGCTCGAGTACAACCGCCAGGACCCCTGGCTCCCCGATCTCTTCGTCAGCCACCCGGCCGTGGCGGCGCACCTGCGTGCGGCGCTGACGGAGGTCGGGGTCGACATCAAGGAAGGTGCCCAGCCGTGACGTCCCACGTCCTGAGCCAGCTCCGCAGCCTCGAAGCGGAGAGCATCCACATCTTTCGCGAGGTGGTCGCGGAGATGCAGCGCCCCTGTCTGCTCTTCTCGGGCGGCAAGGACTCGATCGTCATGCTCCACCTGGCCGCCAAGGCGTTCGCCCCGGCGCGCATCCCGTTCCCGATCATGCACGTGGACACCGGCCTGAACTTCCCGTCCGTGCTCGCCACGCGCGACCGCTGGGTCGAGCGGCTCGGCATCCAGCTCGTCGTCGCCTCCGTGCCGGAGGCCATCGAGCGTGGGCTGGTGCAGGAGGAGCCCAACGGCTCCCGCAACCGCATCCAGACCCCGGTGCTGCTCGAGGCCGCCGAGAAGAACGGCTTCGACGCGCTGTTCGGCGGCGGGCGCCGCGACGAGGAGAAGGCGCGCGCCAAGGAGCGCGTGTTCTCCTTCCGCGACGACTTCGGCCAGTGGGACCCCAAGAACCAGCGGCCCGAGATCTGGGACCTGTACAACGGCCGCGTCCACCAGGGCGAGTCGATCCGCGTGTTCCCGCTGTCCAACTGGACCGAGCTGGACATCTGGGCCTACATCGAGGCCGAGGACATCGATCTGCCCGACCTGTACTTCGCGGCCGAGCGCGAGGTCGTGGACCGGGGCGGCATGCTGTTCGCCGTCAACGAGTTCACGCCGCTCAAGGACGGCGAGACCGCCGAGGTGCGGTCCGTCCGCTACCGCACGGTGGGGGACGCCAACCTCACCGCCGCCGTCGCGTCGACGGCGGCGACCCGTGCCGAGATCGTCGAGGAGGTCGCCGCCGTGCGCCTCACCGAGCGTGGCGCCACCCGTGGCGACGACAAGGTGAGCGAGGCCGCGATGGAGGACCGCAAGCGAGAGGGCTACTTCTAAGCCATGAGCACCGAGAGCATCGAGACCCCCGTGACCTCCGCCGGAACGTCGCACGTGACCGAGGGCGGCGCGAGCCAGCAGGCGTTCGACACGTCGGCCGACCTGCTGCGCTTCGCGACCGCGGGCTCCGTGGACGACGGCAAGAGCACCCTCATCGGCCGGCTGCTGTTCGACTCCAAGACGATCTTCGAGGACCAGCTCGAGTCGGTGGAGCAGGTCAGCAAGGACCGCGGCAACGACTACACCGACCTGGCGCTGCTCACCGACGGCCTGCGGGCCGAGCGCGAGCAGGGCATCACGATCGACGTGGCGTACCGCTACTTCGCGACGCCCCGGCGCAAGTTCATCATCGCGGACACCCCGGGCCACATCCAGTACACGCGGAACATGGTCACGGGCGCGTCGACCGCCGACGTCGCGATCATCCTCGTGGACGCCCGCAAGGGTGTCATCGAGCAGAGCCGCCGGCACACGTTCCTCGCCACCCTGCTGGGTGTGCCGCACATCGTGGTCTGCGTGAACAAGATGGACCTCGTCGACTACTCCGAGGAGGTCTTCGAGGGCATCCGGCGCGACTTCACGGACTTCGCCTCGCGCCTGCGCGTGCCGGACCTCACGTTCATCCCGATCTCGGCGCTCGTCGGCGACAACGTGGTGAACCGCAGCGAGAACATGCCGTGGTTCGACGGACGCCCGCTGCTCAGCCACCTGGAGTCCCTGCACGTGGCGAGCGACCGCAACCTGCAGGACGTGCGGTTCCCCGTGCAGTACGTGATCCGGCCGCAGTCGCACGACGCGCGCGACTACCGCGGGTACGCGGGCACCGTGGCCGGCGGGGTGCTCAAGAAGGGCGACAAGGTCATGGTGCTGCCGTCCGGGCTCGAGACCACGATCGAGGGCATCGACACCGCCGACGGCCCGGTCGACGAGGCCTTCCCGCCCATGTCCGTGACCGTGCGGCTCGCGGACGAGATCGACATCTCGCGCGGCGACATGATCTGCCGCCCGAACAACTCGCCCGCCGCGCTGCAGGACATCGACGCCCAGATCTGCTGGATGGACGAGACGGCGCCGCTGGTGCAGGGCAAGAAGTACGCGATCAAGCACACCACCCGGTGGGCGCGTGCCATGGTGAAGGACGTCAAGTACCGCGTCGACGTCAACACCCTGCACCGCGACGAGGACGCGACCGAGATCCGGCTCAACGAGATCGGCCGCATCCAGCTGCGGGTCACGCAGCCGCTGTTCGTCGACCCCTACCGCCAGAACCGGCGGACGGGCGCGTTCATCCTGGTCGACGAGGCCACGAACAAGACCGTGGCGGCCGGGATGGTCGGCACCCTTCCGCACACCGCCTGAGGACGAGGTGATCGACATGGCCGTGACCGGGACCGTTCCGCTGACGGCGGAGCACGCGACCGCGCCCAACACCTGGGTGCTGCCCGAGCACAAGGTCTTGTTCACCCACCTGGCGAAGAACGCGTGCACCAGCCTGAAGTGGCTCGTCGCGGAGCTCAGCGGGCAGGACCCGGAGCAGTTCACCAGCGTGCTGAGCTGCGAGGCGACGCCGCGCATGATGATCCACCACCGGCGGCTCTGGCACGACGTGCGCTCGCTCAAGCAGCTCGAGCCGGCCGAGCGGGCGGAGATCTCCCCGGCGAACGGCTGGTTCGTCTTCGCGGTCGTGCGCGACCCGCGCCTGCGGGCGTTCTCGGCGTGGCAGTCCAAGTTCCTCGTGGGCGACCCGGTCTACACGGGACGGAAGTTCGCCGGGGCCGAGTGGCTGCCGGACGCGCCGGGCTCCGTCGAGGACGTGGTCCGCGACTTCGCGCGGTTCGTCGAGGTGCTGCGGGACCCCCGCGGCCCGGTCCGCGACACGCACTTCGCGCCCCAGACGACGCGGCTGCACGAGGACACGATCCCGTACTCGCGCATCTACGACATCAGCGACATCTCCACACTGCTGGGCGACCTGAGCGCCCACCTCGACGACGTCGGGCGCCCGCACGAGGTGTCCCTCGGCAGGGAGAACGACACCCCGCTCCGGGCGGCGTCCGAGGTGTTCGAGGGCGGCGTGCGCGAGGCGCTCGAGGAGATCTACGGCGCCGACCTCGCCCGGTTCGGCGACCGGTGGGACTTCGACCCGGTGATGCAGAAGCCCGCGCAGTGGTCGGCGTCGGACTTCCGCGACATCGCCGCCCGGCGAAGCCTCGGCGAGCGGATCACCACGCTGTACGGCATCGCCAAGGACGAGCGTGCCGCGATCAAGGACCTGGAGCAGGAGAAGGCCGGGTTGGTCCGCGCCAACAGGGACCTGGAGCGCAGCCTCGCGCGGGCGACGAGGACGCCGCTGAGGCGCGCCGCCTCCAAGGCGAAGCGGATGATGACGCGCTCCGGCGACTAGCCGTGCGGGGCGCTCGACGCGGCCCGGGGACGACCTAGAATGTCGTCGCCACCGCGGTGTGTCCGCGGGTATTCGTGGGGAGTTTCGATGGTTCGACCGGAGCGCAGGTGCGACGCACCGTCGTCCCCCGACACGTACTGGCCTGCGCTCGTCGTCCCCGCGGCGCGACGGCGGTGAGGCGAGGAGGGCTGCTCCGCCGATGGGCCCGTCGAACGGCACGTGCGCTGCGCCCGGCACGGGTGGTCGGGCCGGACAAGACATCCCTCGAGGTGGGCATTCGCGACGGTGAGGTCGTCGTCGAGGGGACCTCGGCGCGCCCTGGCTGGAAGGTCGGCGAGGTGTCCGCGGTCCTTCGCGACAGCGGCGCCGAGGTCCGGGTGCCCGCGAGCGGGCGCGAGACGTTCTCGGCGCGGCTGTCCCTGGACGAGCTGCGGCGGCGCTCCGTGCCCGGGGACGACGTCGCCGACCTGTGGATGCACCTGGTGCCGGCCCAGGGTGGCGCCGCCCCGGACCGGGGCGCCGGCGAGGCGCCCGCACCCGTCCGGCTCGGCAACTTCCGATCGACGACGCGGGTCGACGTCGCTCGGTCGTCCGCAGCCGGCGCGGCCGACGACCGCCTCGCCGTGACCCAGAACGGCAACCTCAGCGTGCTCCTGGGGGGCGCCCCCGCACGCAAGTTCCTGATCGACGTGGACGAGCTGCGCCTGGGCGCCGACGGCGTCGCGCTGCGGCTGCGGGTCCGCGGCGCCGACCGGGGCGCCCGAGCGGCCCGTCTCGTGGCGGCCTCCCGGGAGACCGGGCGACGGTACGACGTCGACGTGCCCCTCGTGCCGCTGCCCGACGAGTCCCGTCGGGACCGAGGACGGTTCGTCCACCGCGGCGCCCTCGCCCTGCCGGTGTCCGCGCTCGTGACGCGCCTCGACCCGCGGGACGAGACCCTGGACCTCAGCATCGAGGTCGAGGACCAGGAGGGTCGGGTCCAGACCCGCCGCGTGAGCACCAGGGCGCACCAGGTCGCGCTCCGGCCCGGCCGGGCCGTCGTCGGGGGCGTCGTCACGCAGCTGCTTCCCTACGAGACCTTCCGCGGCGCCAACGTGTCGGTGCGCGTCGAGCGGATGTCGCCGGAGGTCTTCGCGTACCTGCGGCGGTGGACCCGCCTCGCCTGGCTCCTGCCGATGGTCCGCCCGTTCCTCGGGATCTGGCTCGTCGGGGAGCTGCCGTACAAGGCGCAGGACAACGGCTATCACCTCTTCCGGTGGCTCCGCGAGCACGAGCCGAGGCGCCGCGCCTATTACGTCGTCGCCGAGGACGCCCCCGATCGCGCCCGGCTCGACGGCCTCGGCAACGTCGTCCTCCACGGCTCGCGCGAGCACGTCCGGGTGGCGTTCCTGGCGTCGCGGATCGCCGGGACGCACCACGCCGAGTACCTCCTGCCGTCGCGCCATCCGGCGGTCGTCGCCCGGGTGCGGGCCGTGCGGGTCTTCCTCCGCCACGGGATCTCCGGCACGAAGAACATGACGGCCAACTACGGGCGCTTCGCTCCGGGCTTCACCACGGACCGCTTCCACGTCAGCTCCGACCGCGAGTACCGCGTCGCCGTCGACGCGTTCGGGTACCGGCCCGCCCAGGTGCGGGTGACGGGGCTGCCGCGGTTCGACCAGCTGCTCGCCCCGCTGGACCGGGACCCGGAGGGCCTGCTCGTCATCCCGACGTGGCGCGAGTGGCTGGGGAACCGCGACCGGTTCCTGGACAGCGAGTACCGCGCGCGGTGGCAGGAGTTCCTCGGCCACCCGCGCCTGGCGCGGGCGATGCGCGACGGCCTTCGCGTGACGTTCATCCTCCACCCGAACATGCGGCACTACGTCGACCTGTTCGACGTGGAGGGCGTCCGCGTGCTGCAGCAGGGGGCGGTCGACGTGCAGACGCTCCTGCGGGAGCACGCCTGCCTCGTCACCGACTACTCGTCCGTGGCCTTCGACTTCGCGCTGCAGCGGCGACCGGTCCTCTACTTCCAGTTCGACCAGGAGCGGTTCTTCGGGGACCAGGGGTCGTTCCTCGACCTGGACGCGGACCTCCCGGGGACGATCGTCACCGACGTCGACCGGCTGGTCGAGGAGGTCGAGACGACGGCTGCCGACGGCTTCGCGATGCCGGAGGAGCACTGGGCCCGCGCGCAGCGGTCGGTCCGCTACCACGACCGCCACAATTGCGAGCGGGTGGCCCGGTCGGTCCGCACGGCCGGGGGCCTCAGAATCCTGTGGTGGCGATGGGTGGACCGGCGGACGGCCGTCCGGCAGACTTCGGGAGGCGGTGGGGCCTCGTGACCCGTGGAGGAAGGGAGCCGGAGCGGCCCGTGAACGACGTGCATGTGAGCGACGTGAGTGCGCCGAGACCTGACATCGCCCTCGTCTTCATCGTCAGTGCCAACCGGGCAGGGATCCTGGCGCCTGCTCTGGCCGCGCTCCGGAAGATGCCCCGCTTCCGCCGCGCCCCGATCGCGGTCGTGCACGACCCCGGCATGGACGTCCAGAAGGCGGTCTCTCGCCACAAGGTCGCCGCGGTGGAGTCCGCGTCGAACCAGAGCCAGGACCGCAACGACGCGGCGAGCGACTGGCTGGCGGGCTCCGGTGCCCGGTACGGCACCGTCGCGACCCTTCCGCGCGCCGCCACGATGGACGAGTGGGCCCGACACCTGTGGAGCGAGGTCAAGCGGCTGGACCAGCTGTCGCTCACCAGCCCCACGCCCCTCCTGGTCTGGACGGACCACGGGACGAAGCTGAGCGTGGCCCGCTACATCCAGCGGATGCTCACGGAGCAGGACGTGACGCGGGGATCGCTGCTCGCCGACTTCCTGGGGCGACTCGCGCTGTCCGCGGCGACCCCGTGGCTCGAGGCGCTGGACCCCGCCGACGGAGACGTCGAGATCATGGGGTTCCTGTCCGTCGCGTTCGGCTCGGACATGCCCGAACCGCCCTGGCGGTACCGCCTCGCGCTGACGGGCCCGTCGGGTGATGTCGCCCGTTCCGGCCCGGTCCCGCTGACTCCGCGGATCGGCAACCGCGGCGACGCGCAGTGGGCTGGCCTGCGCACACGGCTCGCGCTCGTCGGCACGGGGAGCGGCCACCGTCGCTTCGTCATCGAGCTCGACACCGAGGTGCCCGAGCTCCGGCTGCGTCGCAACCTCCGGCCCCGCGGCGGCGCGCTGATCAGCGCGCGGACGGTCGGGATGCACGCCGACGGGGACGACGCACCCGGGCAGGCAGGGACGACCACCGTCAGGTATCTCCTGCACACCGTCGGCGACGGGAACGCCGCGTTCCTCACCACGCAGGAGGGATCGGGGCTCTCGGCGCGCCTGCGGTGGGCCGGCATGCTGCTGAAGAAGGACGCCGGGTTCATCGCCCGGGGGTCTGCCGGTCGGCGGATGCGGTGGCTCCGCTTCGTCAGGCTCGTGACGCGACCGTTCTTCGCGGGTCGTGAGATCTGGCTCGTCGGGGAGCGGAAGGACACCGCGCAGGACAACGGCGTCCACCTGTTCCGGCACCTTCGGGAGTCGGGCCTGCGGCGCCGGGCCTACTACGTCATCGACCGGTCGAGCCCCCAGTACGACCGCGTGGCCCCGTACGGGCACGTCGTCGCCCACTCGTCGTGGAAGCACCAGCTGCTCCTGCTGCACGCCACCGTGCTGGCCAACGCCTACATGATCGGCTACCTGGTGCCGGACGGGTGGGACGTGAAGGAGTACACGCGCCACATCGTCTGGCGGGTCGGGGCGCTGCGCGTCTACCTCAAGCACGGCGTCCATCTCAGCCCGAACGCGGTGAAGCGCGGCACGACGGGCTACGACATCTGCCTGACGGTCATGCCGCGGGAGACCGAGGCCCTGCGGGCCGCGTCGGGGTACGACGAGCAGCTCGTCGAGGCGGGGATGCCGCGGTACGACGCGCTGACGCCGACCCCGCCCAGCCGGACCATCCTCTTCATGCCGACCTGGCGGAACTACCTCGCGATGACGTCGCTCCATGCGTCGCAGGACGGCGAGGTCCCCTACGAGGGATCGACCTACCAGCGGTTCATGTCGGATCTCCTGGAGAGCCGGCGCCTGCACGAGATGCTGGAGCGGTACGACTACCGGTTGACCTTCGTGCCGCACTACAACATGGCGTCCAGGTTCGAGGGGGCGACCGTGGCGGGAGAACGCATCGAGATCGCCGACACGGACACCGTGTCGTTCCAGGACCTGATCCGGGGGTGCGACGCCTTCGTCACGGACTACTCGTCGGTGCACTTCGACGTGGCGTACCTGGGAACTCCGATCGTGTACGCGCGCTTCGACGAGGAGGAGTTCGAGAGCAAGCACTCGTCGCCCACGTGGTTCGACTACGACCGGGACGGTTTCGGTCCGGTCGTGCGGACCCTCGACGACACGCTCGACGCCGTCGAGAGCCTGCTCGAGCGGGACTGCCGGCCCGATCCCGTCTACACGGCACGCATCGAGGCGGCGTTCCCGCGGCGGGACCGGCAGAATTGTGCCCGGACCGTCGCGGCGATCGAGGAACGGATCCCCGCGCGGCCGCGGTGACCAGGCGTTCCGCGCCCATCGTCCCTGTCGACCGAGTTCGAGGAGCCATCGTGCCCAAGCTCTCGAGGACCAACGTCCTCACGTCTCTCACCGCGCTGGCCGGGGTGGTCGCCGCCGTCGGCTTCGCGGCCTCCAGCACCGAGCTGGGCGGTGCCGCGCTCGGCGTGGCCGCCGTCCTCGGGGCGGGGCTGGTCCACAGCGTCGGCCGCACGGTGACCGCGCGGATCGACGAGGGCACCGCACGGCTCGCGGCCAAGACCGACCTCGTCCTGGCGGGGCAGAAGAAGGGCCTGAAGGAGGCCGCCGCGCACGCGGAGCACGCCGACGCGATGGCGCGGCGCGTCGTCGCCGACATCGGCGCGGCGCGGCTGGAGGCCACCGAGCGTGAGGCCGGCGCCGCCCGCTGACCTACGGCGACCCGGTCGGGCCCGACGACCGGGCACCCAGGCCCAGCGCCTCGACGACCCGTCGCCCGGAGTCGGCGAACCGCTCGTCCGCCCACTGCCATCCGCGGCGCGACCGATCGCGGAAGGCGGCCTCGTCGGCGCGCAGCCGTCCGACGAGGCCGGCCACCTCGTCCGGTGCGCACGTCAGCACGGCGTCGCCGAAGTGCGGGGCGAGCTCTGGCGAGACGACCGACACGCAGCCCTCGGCGAGTGCCTCCTCCACCGTCCGCAGCGCCTCGGCCGTCACCGCCCGGGGGAAGGCGACGACGACGTCGACCTGCTGCAGCAGCTGCCGTGCGGTGACCTCGCCCGTCTCGTAGACGAGCCACTCGGCCGGGACGACGGGGAGGGCCCCCTCGAGGACGCGGCGGCTCCCGAGAAGACGGACGTCGACCGTGCCGTCGACCGGGAAGACCTGTCGCAGGCGGTCGGCGCCGTCGGGCAGCGCGGAAAGCTCTCCGCCGAAGATCCAGCCGACGACCGGCCGGTCGCTCCGGAACCGGCGGGGCAGCCTCCCGGGCCACCGCGGCACGTCGAGGACGCGCGGGTACGCGTCCGCCCGCGCGGGATCGTCCGGGGCGATCCACTCCGGGGCGACGCCGAAGAGCGCCTCGGCGTTCCGGTCGCAGTCCTCGGCGACCCAGCGCACGCCGGGCCCGCCGGCCGTGCGCGGCCCCGGGTCCGCGACGACCACCACGCGGTCCGTGCTGAGGGACACCGGGCGCGACGTGGGGAACTCGAGGACGTCGGGCTGCCGGACGACGATCGTCGGCACGTGGTCCTGCTCCTCGAGGGACACGAACGTGAGCGTGCGGTCGGCGAGGGCGCGGCGTGCGGCGAGGGACAGGGGCGCTCGACGGGGGGCCTCGCCGAACGCGCTGCGCACGTGGACGAGCCCCACGCGCAGGCCCGAGCGTGCGAGGGCCGCCATCTCGGCGAGCGCGGTGCGCTGGGTGGCGCCGTCCATCGTCCAGTCGGCGACGAAGGCGACGTCGACCGCCTGCTCCGGGAGCCCGACGTCCCGCAGGAACGGGCGCGGCGCCGTCAGCGGGCGCTGCGTGACGTCCGCGGGGATCCGCGGGCTCGCCCCGGCCTCGATCTGCCGGTGCCAGTGGATCATCGCGGCGCGGTACTCCATCCGGGCCGGGTGCATCCAGCCGGGCCGGACGTCGTTGCGGGAGAGCGAGTCGGCCTGGAGCCGGACGAAGGCCAACGGCTCCTGCAGCTGCAGGCGGCGGCCGGGGAACACCGCCTCCAGCCGCAGGTCGAACTCCGTGTCGGCGCTCTTGCGCACCCAGTCGAAGCGGCCGACCGTGTCGAGGACGGAGCGCCGGAACAGGTGCGACGAGGCGTTGGCGTGGACCGGGTCGTTCCCCAGGCGCTGGAAGACGAGGTCGTCGTCGCACCGCAGGGAGCGGCTGAGCGTCCTCAGGAGGGACGGGTCCTCGAGGAGCGGGCGGACCTGCCGCTCGAGCCGCTCGGGGTGCGACCAGTCGTCGGTGTCCTGGAACGTGACGAACTCTCCGCGGGCCTCCTCCAGCGCGCGGTTGCGCGCCGCGTAGGTGCCCCGGTTGACGGGCTGACGCAGGACGCGCACCCGGTGGTCCAGGCCCTGGAGCTGCGCGAAGACGGGCTCGAACTCGTCGCCGGAGGCGTCGTCGACGACGAGCAGCTCCCAGTCCTGCCACGTCTGCTGCACGATGGAGCGCACCGCGGTGACCGACTCCGGCCCGGGCCGGTAGGCCGGCATCACCACGGTGATCAGCGGGCCCGGCCCCGCCGTCCGGGACGTGCCGGGCTGCAGGCGGTCGAAGGGGGTGGTGCCCTCCGGCGCCAGCCCGACCGGGTCGATCCCGAGGGCCTGGAGGTTGTCGTTGAGGCCGGCGAGCCATGACTCCGACCCGACGCCGTGCTCCAACCCGTGGAGGTCGAGCCGGAGGAACGCCCGCGTCCCGGCGTCGAGCGACGTCAGCAGGGCCTTATCGCGACGCAGGGTGTCGTGCTCGCCGTGAGCCCACAGGAGCTGGGCGAGGGCACGCCGGTCGGGGACGGACCAGCGGCGGACGGGGACGCGCCGTCGAGCGGCGGCGAAGAGCGCCAGCGCGTGCGGCACGTCGTCCTCGGTCGCCTGCTGGTGCCCGACCAGTCGGGCGAGCGAGCAGAGCAGCTCACCGGTCCGTCCGGGCTCCGTGCCGAGGAGGTCGGAGGACGAGGGATCGAGGGCCGCCCCGACGACCGCGGCGTAGTCGGCGTGCGGGTCGATCATCCGCGCGACGATCTCCCGGGCGGTGGGCGCCTGCATGTCGAGCGCCAGGGAGGTGACGCGGCCACCCGAGGCCCCGAGGCCCTCGGCGTGCCGTGCCGCGGCGAGCACGACGTCGGGGTGCGTGACGAACGTCGTGGGACCCGCGCCCCCGGGTGCGCCGTGCTCGGTCCGGCGGCTCACGACGCGCGGGCCTCCTCGATCACGGGGGTGAGGCGTCGTTCGAGGATCGGGGTCGTGGACTTCACGTAGGTGCGGGAGAGG
>NZ_JBHXAW010000021.1:0-25930 GCF_042726645.1 Isoptericola sp. NPDC060257 | reverse complement strand
CCCAGCCGAGCGCCGACTGCGCCTCGGACGGCAGTCCGGCCGGGGACCCGGTGACGCTGCACTCGATGCCGGCCGCGCTCAACACGCCTTGTGCACCGGCGAGTTCGGCGCCGTCGACCCTCCCGGCCGCTGCCGGGCTCAGCGACTCAGAACTTCTGCTGCATCTGCGGGTTGAGCGACCTGAGGTCGGTCTTCGCCTTCCCGTCGATCCGGTCGTCGATGTCGAACGTGTCGAAACCGATCCCCAGGTCGTTCGAGTAGGCGTAGCCGTTGTACCAGTAGGTCGACCAGGTGCCACCGCTGGAGATGCCCGCGCCGCGGTCGAACCAGGCGAGCTCCCGCGGCTTCTTCGAGTTGGTGAAGTCGAACACCGAGACGCCGCCCTGGTACCAGGACTGGACCATGAGGTCCTTGCCCTTGACCGGGATCAGCGAGCCGTTGTGCGCCACGCAGTTCTCGGTGGCGTCGTTGATGCGCGGGATCTTGTAGTAGCTCTGGAACACGAGCTTCGTCTCGTGCTTCCCGCCCTTCTTCCGCTCCTTCTCGATGTCGTAGATGCCGTTGGCACCGAGCTCCGGGGCGTACTCGCCGGTGCAGGTCGCCAGCCCGCCGCCGCCGAGCTCGTCGGTGAAGACGACCTTGGTCGCGTCGTTGTTGAAGGTGGCCGAGTGCCAGAACGCGAAGTTCTCGGTGTCCCGGACCGTGCTGATCACCTTCGGGTGGGCACGGTCCTTGATGTCCATGAGGATGCCGTCACCCATGCACGCACCCGCCGCGAGGTCCTTCTGCGCGTACGTGGTGATGTCGTGGCAGCCGGACGTCGCCGAGGCGCGCCGGTCCGGGTCGCCCTCGTAGCCGCCCTCCGGGAAGAGGTTCGGCGTGCCCACGAGCGTGGCGGCCGCCGGGTTCTTCACGGGGATCTTCACGACCGAGATGATGTCGTGCGGCGGCTGGCAGTCGGGGTAGGTCGAGCTCGGGCTGTACGACGAGACGTAGACGTACAGGTCCTTGCCGTTCTTGCTCGGCGCCAGGGAGTGGGTGTGGGAGCCGCAGGCCGTCTCGACGGACTTGACGTACTCGGGCTCCAGCGGGTCGGAGATGTCCCAGACCTTGATGCCCTCCCAGGCGTCCTTCTCCGTCGCGGGCCGGGTCGTCGAGGCGCACGAGTCGTCGCTGCGCGACGAGTCGGTGGAGAGCACCAGGACGTCGCCGTAGACGGAGATGTCGTTCTGCGAGCCCGGGCAGTACACCTGCAGCGCCTGGACGGGCTCCTCCGGGTCGGAGAGGTCGTACACGGTGAAGCCGTCGTAGTTGCCCGCGAAGGCGTACTTGCCCTGGAACGCGATGTCCGAGCCGGTGCCCTGCAGGGCGCCGTTCTTCGGGTTGTTGCTGAGGTGCTCGATGTTCGACGACGCCACCTCGCCCGGCGGGACGTCGGGCTCGGGGGCGTCGGACGCCGACGCGGGGGCCGCGAGCCCCAGCGCCCCCGCGACCAGGGTCAGCGAGAGGGCGACACCGGCGACGCCTCTCGTCCGTGAACTGCTCGTCCGTGAACTCCGCATCCGTGGACTCCTCTTCCGTGAACTCAGGGTTGGACGACGCGCAAGCGCCACACATCGTTGTGTTGGTCACACTGAGTGTTGTCTGGAAGCATCCTCCCCACCAGGTGTGCGGGCATCTTTTTACGCCGTGGCAACAACCTCAGGAGAGGATCTTCCGGTGACCACAGACCCCCGGATCCGTCGGACGGGCTGCCGTCGCGCCGCCCTGACCTGCGTCGTCGCGCTCGCCCTGGGGCTCTCCGCCGGGTGCACCGCCGAGGAGCCCGCGCCGGTACCGACGCCGTCGTCTGCCGTTCTCGCGCCGGGGAAGCCCGGCGAGCCCGCCGAGACCATCGCCCCCGAGGACTACGAGGGCATGGGCGACGCCGACGTCGTCACCGAGGCCGACGCCGACTTCATGACGCGGATGATCGGCCACCACGCCCAGGCCGTGGAGATGGCGCAGCTGGTCCCCGAGCGGTCGGGGTCGGCGCCGCTCGCGAAGTTCGCCGACCGCATCCGCCTGACGCAGGACGGCGAGATCGACTACATGAGCCGCTGGCTCGAGGACCAGGGACTCCCGGTGCCCGCGGTGGCGACGGCGTCGGCCGCGCCGTCGGACGGGAGCGGGCCGCGCGCCCCGCAGGCCCACGACCACGGCTCCATGCCCGGCATGCTGACCGAGGCCGAGATGACGGCCCTGGCGGACGCCGACGGCACCGCGTTCGACCGGCTGTTCCTCGAGGGCATGATCAAGCACCACGCGGGCGCGCTGGAGATGGTCGACGACCTCAGCGCCGCCGGGCGGGACGAGACGGTCCAGGAGTTCGCCGCGAACGTGGCGGCGGACCAGATCGCGGAGATCGACCGGATGTCCCGGCTGCTCGACGAGCTCCCCGGCTGACGGGTCGGCTCACTCCTCGCGGGCGACCTCCGCGACGAAGGCCCGCAGCGGCGGGGTCGCGTCGGAGGAGCGCCATACCAGCGCCCAGCGCACCGCGGGCGCGCCGTCGAGCGGGAGGTACGTGACGCCCGGCCACGGGAAGTAGCGGCGGCCCTCGTCGGGCACCGGGCACACCACCTTCCCCGCGGCGACGAGGGCGAGGATCTCCTGGTAGGTGGCGGCGGCCGGTCCGCGCGGGACCTCCCGCCCGGCCGGCGTCCGCTCGGGCAGGACGCCGGCCAGCCATGCCGGCGGCGCCGCCCCGCGGACCGCGGGCACGGCGTGCTCGGCGAGCGCCTCGACGTCGACGCGCCCCGCCGCCGCGAGCGGGTGGTCCGTCGCCACCAGGAGCCGCAGCGGCTCGGACCGCAGCACGGGTCCGACGGTGAGGTCGGGCTCCTCGACGGGGAGCCACGTCGTCAGGAGGTCGACGTCGCCGCGCCGCAGCGCGGCGAACGGGTCGCTGAAGACGACCTCACGGAAGCGCAGCTCGACGTCGGGGTGCCGCGCCCGGAACCGGGCGAGGTCGGGCTCCAGCTCGTGCGCCTGCCCGCCCATGAAGCCGAGCGTCAGCGTGCCGGCCACGCGCCGCGCCGCGGCCGTGGCGGCGGCGACGGCGGCGCCGATGCCCTCGTACGCGGGACGCAGGCCCGCGCGCAGCACCTCCCCCACCGCGGTGAGCTCGACCTTACGGCTGGTGCGCTCGAACAGCGCCGCCCCGACGGCCCGCTCCTGCTTGCGGATCGACTGGCTCACGAGCGACACCGAGACGTGCAGCCTCTCCGCCGTCCGGCCGAAGTGCAGCTCCTCCGCGAGGGTCAGGAAGATCTCGATCTCACGCAGCTCCACGCCCCGTCGCACCCCTCGCCGCCGTGCCCCCTCGGCCCGGGGCGACCGATCGTTGACCCGGGGTGAACGAGCGTAGCCGGATCGGCCGTTGATCCGTGCCGGGGCCGCGGCGAGCCTGGGAACGCCCGCGAGGGCCGACCGCACCACGCCCAGGAGGACCACCATGCGCCCACCCGTCGCCGCCCAGCACGGCTCCTCGAACGCCCGGATCGACGGCGGCCCGCGCCGGCACGATCGCCCGCTGCACCGGCCCGCCCCCGCGCGCCGCCTGCCGCCGGCGTCGGTCCGGCGGCGCCGCCGGACCGCGAGCGCGAGCGCGCTCGAGCGTGAGGACGACGACGGGCGCCCGCCGTCAGCCGCGGCCCAGGGCCGTCACCATGAGCATCGTGGAGTCGTCGTCGGACTCGAGCCCGGCGAGCTTGTGCTCGATGACCTCGAGGTCGCGGGTGAGCCCCACGGTCGAGCGGAGGTCCTCCAGCCGCTCCAGGATCCGCGTGCCACGCCGCTCCACGAGGCCGTCGGTGTAGAGCAGCAGGGACTCGCCGGGCGCGAGGTCGACGCGTCCCGCGCGCACGGTCTCGCGCATCGCCCCGACCGGCGGGTTGCGGACGACCTCGACCAACCGCGCGCCGTCCGCGTCCGCGACGACGGGCGGCAGGTGCCCGGCGCAGACGTAGTCGACGCCGCCCGAGCCGGTCTCGGGGTCGACGTCGAGGATGCCGACCAGCAGCGTGGCCATGTCGTCGGTGAGGAGCGTCCGGGCGAGGCGGTCCAGGCCGGCCGCCGCCGTCGCGACGTCACGGTGCTCCAGCAGCAGGGAGCGCAGGCCGTTGCGCAGCTGGGTCATCGCCGACGCGGCGGGCAGCCCGTGCCCGGCGACGTCCCCGATGACGAGGGCGGTGCGGCCGTCGGGCAGCTCGAACGCGTCGTACCAGTCGCCCCCGACCCGGCCGCCGTCCGCGGGCCGGTAGCGGGCCTCGAGCCGCCACCCGGGCACGGTCGGCAGCTCCGCCGGAAGCGAGGAGTGCTGCAGCACCAGCGCCGCGCCCAGGTCGGGCCGGGACCGCCGGTACAGGAGCTCGACGACGGTCCGGCGCGCCACGAGGGCCGCACGGACGTCGTGGTCCGACCAGGGCTCGCAGGTGCCGTGCACGGCCTCGCGCCACGCCGCGAACGACCGTCGTGGGCTCACGCGCACGACCGCGCCGCTCTCGTCCCGGTCGACCGTCTTCTCGTGCGGGTCGCCGCCCCACGTGACCTCGCGCGCGACCTCGCTGCGGAACAGGGCGAGCAGGTCCCCGTCGGGCAGCGGGGCGACAAGCGCGCCCGCGACGTCGCCCAGCCGGTCGGCCAGCTCCGGGTGCTCGGCCCGCAGGTCGTGCGACGCGTACACCGGCTCCGTGCCGCCGTCCTTCCGGGGCCGCGCCGTCCGCCGCACGACGTCGACCACGGCCTCGGGCTCGTCCGGGACCAGCCCGACCATCGCCGTCGCGTCCCCGGTGCGGACCATCGCGCCGTCGGCCCCGAGGATCCGCAGCAGCCCCGGCTGCGCGACGGCGTCGGCCACCGGGTCGTCCTCCGCCCGGACCAGCGCCTCGAGCGCACGGGAGACCTCGCGGGCGTGCTGCGCGTCGTCCGCGGCGGCACGCACCACCATCTGCAGGGACAGACCCGCCGCGAGCGCCTCGGCCGCCGCGCGGACCTCGAGCGACGGCGTGTGCGGGCCGGCGACGTGATGGCACGCGACCATCCCCCACAGCCGCCCGCCCTGCAGCAGCGAGATCGACATCGAGGCGGCGACGCCCATGTTCCGCAGGTACTCGACGTGCACCGGCGACACCGCGCGCAGGCCGGCGAACGAGAGGTCGGTCGGCTCTCCGGCGGCCGGCAGCAGCGCGGGCACCAGGGGCCGGGGCACGGACGCGACGTCGTGGATGAGGCGCAGCCAGCTCTTCTCGTAGAGGGCGCGCGCCTGGGGCGGGATGTCGCCGGCCGGGTACCGGTGGCCGAGGAAGGGCTCGAGGTCGGCACGCCGCGCCTCGCCCACGACCTGGCCGTGGTGGTCCTCGTCGAACCGGTAGACCATCACCCGGTCGAAGCCCGTCACCTCCCGCACCCCGCGCGCCGTGAGGTCGTACAGCTCGTCCAGCGAGCCGGCGGTCGCCGCCTGCCCGAGCACGGTGTACGCGGCGCGGTACGGCTCCGCCGGGTCGGCGGCCTGGTCCGCGAGCGGCTCGAGCTCGACGACCACGGCGCCCTGCGGGTTGCGGTGGGTCGACGCGACCCACGTGCGGCCGTCCAGCGTCACGCGCCGAAGACCGTCCGCGAGCGGCCCGCCCTCGGTGACGTCCTCGAGCCGCAGGGCCGCCACGGCCTCGGCGCCGATCACGGCGGTCAGGGGCCGGCCGAGGACGTCGGCCGGCTGCGGGCCGAGCAGCTCGGGCAGCGTGGCGGAGGCCTGCACCACCACGTCGTCGTGCAGCACGAGCAGCACCCCGCGGGGCTGCACCGTGCCGGGCACGTGGATGGGTTCCGCGGCGCAGGTGTCGAGAGCGTCGTCGTCCGGGCCGTGCTCGGGGTCCTGCATGTCGTCCACACCCGTCCGGGCTCGATCGTGCTCAGCTGCCGCGTCTTGGCATGGGCGCACCCTCCCACAGCGGGGCGCACGCGCCAAACAGCGCCCTGCCTCAGGGCGCGGTGACGAAGACGTCGAAGAGCTCGGGGTGGTGGCCGTGCACCAGCACGGCGAAGACGACGGCGTCGAACAGCAGATGCACGGTCACGACGTACGGGAGGCTCTTGTAGCGGGCGAAGATCCACCCCTGCACCAGGGCGAACGGCACGGTGAGCAGCGGCCCCCACTCGCGGTAGCCGAGCTCCCACAGGAAGGACACGAAGATCACGGCCTGCAGCCCGTTCGCCGTCCACAGCCCGAAGTGGCGGCGCAGCAGCGCGAACACCGTGCACACGAAGAACAGCTCGTCCCAGATGCCGACGGCGTTGACGCCGACGAACAGCCGGGCGACGTCCTGCCCGCTCTCGAGCTCCGGCCAGTTGAGGTAGGCACCGGAGCCCAGGAAGTACCAGGGCAGCACGAGGTAGCCGACCGCCACCACGACGACGAGGTAGACATACTGCCCGCGCGACCAGCGCCGGCCCGTCGCGACGGGGAACCGCACCGCCCCCGCGCCGTCGTCGTCGCGGAACCAGTACCGCGACGCCGCCCACGGCACCAGCACGGCCAGCGACAGCACGACGGCGAACCG
Source organism: Isoptericola sp. NPDC060257 (assembly GCF_042726645.1). Lineage (NCBI taxonomy): Bacteria > Bacillati > Actinomycetota > Actinomycetes > Micrococcales > Promicromonosporaceae > Isoptericola > Isoptericola sp. NPDC060257. Next base: position 19,331 of record NZ_JBHXAW010000021.1, on the reverse strand, counting down.
CGCCATCCCGGCGTCGGACAGGTCCGCCTCGAGGGAGATCGTCGAGATGATGCCGAGCGCGACGGCGATCAGCGCGAGGTCGCGGCCCAGCCGCCGGTCGACGAGCAGGCCGAGCGCGACGCCGGCCACGAGCGGCACGTAGGCGAGCGGGCGCACGTGCACCGCGAACAGCAGCACGGCCGACGCGGACACGAGGGCGGCGGCCAGGATCCGCGGCAGCGCGGCGGGGGCACGGCGGGTGACGTCCATCGTTCGGCGAGGATATCCGGCGGCCTGCGTGGAAGAATCCGGGGCATGGTCGCGGGTCGCGGAGCGCAGAGCCGTGCCGGGGGCGCGCGCCCGTGACGTCTCGATCCTTCGACAGGACGGCCCCCGCCCAGGACGCCCCGACCGCCGGCGCCGTGCAGGCGCTCGTCGCGGCCGGGCTCGCGCGGCCGATCGCCGACGAGTCGTTCGACCGCTTCGCACGGCTCGTGCAGCGCCAGGTCGACGTCCCCACGGCCCTCGTGACCCTCGTGCTCCCGGACTCGCAGGTGTACCCCGGCGCCCTCGGGCTGCCCGACCCCTACCAGGCCACCCGGCGCACCACCCTGACCGAGCCGTTGTGCGGCGAGACCGTCCGCACCGGCCAGCCCCTGGTCGTCGAGGACCTCCGCGCCGACCCGCGCTTCGCGAGCCGCGAGACGGTCACCGAGCTCGGTATGGGGTCGTACGCGGGTTTCCCGATCTTCGACCGGCACGGCACCGCCGTCGGCACGGTGTGCGCGCTGGACACCGAGGCGCACGCGTGGAGCGCCACGGACCTCGCCACCCTGGCCGACCTGGCCGCCGCCTGCACCGCCGAGCTGCGTCTGCGCCTCGAACGGCAGCGCGCGCACCGCATCCAGCAGGTGGCGGTGCACGCCACGCGCCGCACCCGCATGCTGCTCGACCTCACCGACAGGTTCGCCGCCGCGACCACCCTCGACGAGATCGTGGACGCGCTGCGCACGTCGGGCCCCGGGCTGGGCACCGTGTGGGCCGCGCTCGCGCTGGCGGAGCCCGGCGGGTCCGGCCTCACCCTCGTGGAGCGCGACGGCGCCTACCCCTACCTGCCGCGGCACTGGCGTCTCGACGACCCGGCGGTGGCGGCCGTCGCCCGCGCCCGCCGGTCCGCGTTCTACCGGGACGGCGCGGCCGCCCTGCGCGCCCAGCCCACCTGGGAGCCGTGGATCGACCCGTCGCTCGGCGGCCTCGCGCTGGTGCCGATGGTGGTGGACGACCGGCTGCTCGGCGTCGTCGTCCTACTGTGGCGCGGCCCGCACGAGCACGACGACGAGAGCCGCCGCACGGCCACCACGCTCGCGTCGTGCGTGGCGCAGGCCCTGGTGCGCATCCGCGTGCTGGAGGACCGGCACCGCGTGGCCACCACGCTGCAAGCCGCGATGCTCACCGACCTGCCCCGCGTGCCGTACCTGGAGCTCGCGTCGACGTACGCGTCCGCGACCCGCACGGACAAGGTGGGCGGCGACTGGTACGACGCGGTGGAGCTCGACCCGCGCTCGACCGTGCTGATGATCGGCGACGTCACCGGGCACGACATGCAGGCCGCCGCCCGCATGGGCCAGCTGCGCGCCATGCTGCGCACCCTCGCGTGGTGCCAGGACGCCCCGCCGGCGCGGCTCCTGCGCGAGCTGGACCGCGCCAACCGCGGGCTCGGGCTGACGGCCAGCGGCACCGCCGTCGTCGCACGCCTGGACCGCACCGGCCGCGGCGAGCCGGGCAGCGGCGACGACCGGTGCCGGCTGTGGTGGGCCAGCGCCGGGCACCCGCGGCCGGTCGTGCTGCGCGCCGACGGGAGCGTGCACGAGCTCGACGGCCGCCCCGACCTCATGCTGGGCGTCGACCCGTCGGTCGTGCGCCGCGACCACGCGGCCGAGCTCGGCCCCGGCGACACCCTGCTGCTGTACACGGACGGTCTCGTGGAGTCGCGCACCGCGACGTTCGCCGCCCGCGCCGCGGACCTGCGCGCCGTGCTGGCGGACCTGCACGGCAGCACGACGGCGGAGCTGCCGCAGCGGCTCGTCGACCGGATGGTGCACGGCCAGCAGCGCGACGACGTGGCCGTGCTCGCCGCCCGGGTCCGCTGACCGCCGAGGTAGTACGGAACCTGCCGAGGTAGTAACGGACCGCGCGGGTTTAGCCACTACCTCGCGGGGCTCGGTACTACCTCGCGGGTGCGGCGGGACCGCCACAGCGGCCAGCCGACCGCGGCAGCGACGACGAGGACGACGACGCCGAGCAGCGCCCAGGGCACGGCCCAGCCCGCGGCGGTGCCGGTCGCGGTGGTGGCACCGCCACCGCCGACGCCGACGACGAGCCCGTCGGCGCGGACGTCGGCCGCGACGCGGAACGTCGGGCGCACGCCGTCGACCTGGACGGTGCGGCGCACGACGGCGCCGGGCAGCAGCTCGTCGGCCGGCTCGCCGCCGGCGACGGCGCTCGCGCCCGGCCCGGTGAGCCGGACGGTCTCGGTCGGCACCACGCGCGCGTTGCCGGTGTTGGCGAGCGTGTAGGTCACGGTGGCGCGCGCCGCGCCCACCGGGTTGGCGTTCGGGTGCACGACGACGTCGACGTCGGACACCGCGAGGCCCGGCGCGAGGGCCCCGCCCACCCGGGCGTGCACGCGCAGCGCGAGCCGGCGGTCCACGCTGAGCGCGCCGTCGCCGACCTGCTGGCGGAGAGAGGTCACGACGCCGCCCGCGTGGTCGCCGGGGGTGGCCTCGTCGGGGACCCGGAGGGCGAAGGGGACGTCGGCCGACTCCCCCGGCTCGATCGTCACCGTGCCGTCGTCGCCGGCGTCGAGCGCCAGCCACGACCCGAGGTCGGCGGGCTCCTGGTCGGCGGGCAGCAGGTCGAGGTGCCCGCTCGGCGTGGTGACCGCGTCGGTCCCGTAGACCGACAGCTCGAGCGGCGCGGCGGAGCGGTTGGTGACGACCAGGACGTCGCGGACCTGCTCCCCCGGCTCGACGTCGTAGGCGAAGTTGGCGCGCCCGGCGCCCTGCGCCCCGTCCTTCGGGGCGAGGGACCAGGTGAGGTCGTCGGTCGCGGCGTGCGCCGCCGCCGGGGCGGGCAGGACGAGGGCCGCGACGGCGACCGCGGCGGTGGCGAGGACGGCCGCCGCCGCGGCGCGCGCCCGGGACGGGGCGCGCCGCGACGACGGGCGGTGGTGCGTGCTCACGGGCAGGTCAGCCCACCGCGGTGAGGGTCAGCACGCCGGTGTAGTCCCCGGCCGGCGTGGACAGCGGGATGCTCAGGTCGAGACCGGCGTCCACGGCGACCGAGCCGGCCGCGTGCCCCTCGGGTGCGGAGACGAGCGTCGCGCCGCCCTTGAGCCCGGAGCCGGAGCCCGCGACGACCTCGGCGCCCGCGACGGCACCCCCGGTGTTGGCGCCGAGCGCCGGCGTCCAGCCGAGGGCGGAGCCGCTGAACGACCGGTTGCCGGCGAAGAAGTCCGTCACCGTGCCAGTGAGGCTCCACGCCGGGCTGCCGGCGCGCGTGTCGGTGACGGTGACGCGGCGCAGGTCGCCGCTCGCGGTGAAGGCCGCGTCGCCCTGCGTGGCGGTGCCGAGGCTGACCGCCCCGCCGGACGCGATGGTCCACGTGAACTCGCCGGGCTCCGGCTCCACCGGGCCACCGCCGTCACCCTCGGGCACCGTGACCTCGACGTCGACGTTCTCGCCGTCGCCACCGGCGGGCGTGAACGCCACGGGCACGGCGAGCTCCTGCGCGGCGTTGGCGGCCGCGCCGCCCGCGGCGTAGGTGTACACGCCGTAGACGCCGTCGGCGTCGTCCGTCTTCACCTGGAGGTCTGCGGAGAACGTGCCGTCCTCCTTCAGCAGCACGAGCTGGTCGGCGACGTTCGGGTTGGACGCCTTGAGCTGCGAGTACGACGGCTCCGGCAGCGCCCACTTCTGGCTGACGACCGTGCGTGCCGACGACGCGACGCCGTCCGACGGCCGCCAGTCCTGCGCGAACTTCCCGAAGACGACGTACACGCCGGTCGGCTGGCCGGTGGTGATCGGCGGGCGGGTGGCCGTGTTGGCGGCCGGGTCGAAGCCGCTGCCCGTCACGGTGAGGGTGCCGGTCGTCGCGGGGTCGAAGCCGTCGCTCTTCGAGAGCGACACCGCCGGGTTCCAGGTCTGTGCGGGGGCCGCGAGGTCCGCCGTGACCGTGAGGTCGTCGAGCTCGGCGCCCGCCTGGAGGAAGTCCTGCAGCGCGGACGCGCCGGCCGCGGTGAGCGTCACGCCGTCGGCGGTGACGGAGACCTGGTCGCCCGACACGTCGACGGTCGTGGTGGCGACGTCGCCGAGGACGACGTCGTCGCCGCCGTAGGTGCCCGGCTCGTAGTCCAGGTTGTTCTCCGGGATGACGACGCTCAGGTCGCCCACGACCTTCCCGACGCCGCCCGTGACCTCGATGCCCACGTTCTCGACCGTGACCGTGAAGGCGTGCGACGGGAAGTGGAACACCGCGCCGCCGGAGGTCTCGACGGCGAGGTCGTCGGCGTCCGTGACGCTGCCGCCCGTGACGGGCAGCAGGTAGGGCAGCGTCTCGTTCGGCGGCGTCGTGTCGACGGTGGCGGCGGGGGTGCCGTCCACGTCGAACGTCGCCGGCTCGACGAGGGTGATGCGCTCGCCCACCGGCACCGCGCCGACGGGCGGGAGGGCCGCGGTCTGGAGCCCGACGTAGCGGCGGAAGCTCTCGCGGAAGCCCCACGAGGCGCTGCCGCTGTCCGCGACGACGTCCCGCGGCTCGGCGGCCTGGGCGGCGGGCGCCGCGACGAGCGCGGCCCCGAGCCCGACGGCGAGCGCCCCGGCGCCCGCGACCAGCCGGCCGTACCGGGCCGGACCGAAGGTCTTCGACATGTCTGTTGTCCGTTCGTTCGTGAAGGGAGGGGAGGTGGGGTGGGGCGGGGGTCTGAGCGGCCGCTGGGCGCGCTGCCGGCTAGGGCCGGAAGGGCAGCACGAGCCAGCGTCGGCGGAAGCCGACGACGGCCCCCGACGCGGCGAGCAGCAGCCCGGTGGTGGCGACGGCGAGGCGGTCGGTTCCGGTGCCGTCGGCGGTGCGGAGGAGGTCGGGCACGAGCGGTGCGGCCGCGCCGCCGAGCGTCGCCGCCTGCACCGCGGGGAACGCGGTGAGCGGGGCCGCCGCGAGCGTCGCTGCGCCGGGCGGGCGGGGCGTGGCGGGGCCGGCGGCGCCGAGCCCGCCCGGTCCGCCGAGCGCGTCGGTCCCGGGGCCCGGCGCACCGGCGGGGCCGGACGCGCCGCCCGACGGGCCGGGACCGGCAGGCGCGGACGAGCCGTCGCCCGCGCCCGCCCCGGTGCCGGACCCCGTGCCGACGCCGCTCACCGGCGGCGTGCTGCCGATGCTCTGCGCGGCGTCGAAGCTCACGCCGACGACGGCGGGCGGCTTCGCGGCGTCGCGGTGCCCGGAGGAGTACCAGTACGAGGCCTGCCCGGTGCGCTGCTGGAAGTCGACGAGGCTCTGCGGGAACGCGCCCCAGCACGACCCGGCCGGGTCCTGGCGCACCTGCGCGGCGCTGCTGCCGACGTCGGCGCGCACCCCGCAGTACGCGGGCCGCAGGAACCCGCCCTTGCTGCCGGTGAGCTTCTCGCCGTCGAACTGCGCCAGCGTCACCCGCGTCGCGGGCAGCCGGCCCCACCGCGTGACGTCTTCCCGGTCGGCGGCGTACCCGCCGGCGGTCGCGGTGAGCGTGCCGTCCCCGTCGGCGTCGAGCCGCAGCACCGGGTCGCCGGCCCACCAGTACGTCATACCGCCGTAGAACACGACCGTGAACGAGCCGGCCCAGCGGATCTCCACGGACCCGTCGGCGGCCCGCGTCCCCCGGCCGCCGGCCAGCACGACCTCCGCGCCGGTGGTGGTGGAGAGCGTGACCTGCTCGCCGGTCGGCCCGGTGCACCGGGTGCCGAACGTCGCCTGCCGCTGCGTCGCGGCGGCGCCCGTGCCGACCGTGCGCAGCACCCGCACGTCCCCGGCGCGGCCGTGGTAGAGCGCCGCGTCGCCGTCGTCCCAGATCCGGCTGCCGCCCGTGTTCCCGTCCGTGCCCGGCGTGCCGGCCATGAGGAAGTTGCAGCCCACGTAGTTGCCGGAGCCCGCCTCGGTGTTCACGGCCCACCGCAGCTCGGCGTCGGTCAGCGTCGCGGAGCCGCCGCCGTCGCCGTCGCCGTCCCCGTCGCGCTGGGGAACGGTGACGGTGAGGGGGATGACGTCGTCCGGGTCGTCCGCCGCGAGCGCCGGGGCCGGGGGGACGGCGAGGAGCGCGAGCAGTGCCGCCGCGCCGAGGGCCGCGCGGGCGCGGCGCGCGCTCACGGCCGCACCTCCGCGGCGCGGGCCGCACGGCGTCGCCGCGCGGCGGTGACGGCGGACGTCACGACGAGCAGCAGGAGCAGCAGGGCGGCGGCGCCGACGGCCAGCTCGGCGGGGCTGTACGCCAGGCCGGGCGGCCCGGCGCTCCCGGCGCCGCCGTCTGCGCTCGCCGCCGCGACCAGGGCGTCGGCGGCCTCCGCCTCGGCGGGGTCGCGCGTGACGGTCACCTCGACCTCGGGCTCCCGCCCGGACGACGCGCCCGTCAGCCGGAGCACGTGGGTGCCGAGCCGCAGGTCGGACGGCAGCTCGAGCAGGCCCGCCACCTCGCCGTGGGTGCCCGCGCCGAGCGGGCCGACGGCGAGCACCCCGTCGTCGAGGGTCGCGACCACCTGCTCCCCCGGCTCGAAGCCCTGCCCGGCGAAGCTCAGCACCCGGCCCGCCACGGCCGTCGCCCTGTCCACGCCCACGGTGGCCTTGCCGGGCAGCTCGGCCTTCGCGCCGGCGCCCGACGAGGTCCCGCCGTCTGCAGGCGCGGCCTCACCCGAGGTCCCCTGCGCGCTCTCGCCCGGAGTCGCGCTCTCGCTGCCCGGGGCGTCGTCGCCGGATCCGCCAGAACCGCCGGAGCCGCCGTCCCCGTCGGTGCCGGAGGCCGTGGGCGCGTCCGCACCGTCGAACGACACGGGCGTGAACGACTCGTTGGCAGCGTTCGCGACGCCGTGCGCCCCGATGGTGATGACCCCGCACCGCACCTGCGTGCAGTCCACGTCCACGGCGCTGCCGGACCGGTCGACCGTCTGGAAGCGCGCGCCGGGCACGACGAGCTTCGCGGACCACGAGCCGTCGGCCGCGATGGTGCCGCCGTTGGCCTCGGCCGCGGTGCTCGACCCGGGGAACGCCACGAAGCGCTGGTAGCCCGCGTTCTCGACGGCCTCGGAGTCGGGCACGTACCGCAACGTCTCGCCGGTGGCCCCGCCCGCGCTGGGCCGCCACGACCCGCCGGACGGGTCGGACACCCAGCCGAACAGCACGTAGACGCCGCCGAAGGCGTTCTTCACGGACTGGAACCCGCTGCCGTGCAGCGTGAGCGTCGTGGGGCCGTCGGCGGCGGCGCGCGCGGCGCCGTCCAGGCCGGAGACGGACACGCGCGCCGCGGCCTGCGCGGTCGGGGCGGTGGCGACCAGCGTGCCGGCGCCGAGGGCCACGGTGAGCAGCAGCGCCAGCAGCGCCGAGAGACGGGCGGCGGGACGGGTGGGGTTCATGCGAGGTCCTCGGCGAGCGTGGGGAGCGGCGCGCCGTGCCGGGGCAGCACGAGCAGCGACCCGGTGACGGGGTGGGGCAGCACGTCGACGGGGTGGTCGTAGACGTCGGTGAGCAGCGCGCCGGTGAGCACGTCGGCGGGCGCGCCGTGCGCGGCGACGCGGCCGCCCGCGAGCACGAGGACGCGGTCGGCCCACGCCGCCGCGAGCGCCAGGTCGTGCAGGACGACGACGACGGCGCCGCCGGCGCGCGCATGGTCGCGGGCCCGGGCCAGCACGCGCTCCTGGTGCCGGACGTCGAGTGCGGCGGTGGGCTCGTCGAGCAGCAGGAGCCGCGGCTCCTGGGCCAGCACGCGGGCGTACGACGCGCGCGACCTCTCGCCCCCGGACAACGTCGGGTAGCGGCGCGCCGCGAGGTGCGTGACGTCGGCGTCGGCGAGGGCGTCCGCGACGACGAGGTCGTCACGGTCCTCCGCGTCGGTGCCGCGCCAGGGCGCCCGGCCCATGCGCACGACGTCGACGACGCGGAACGGGAAGCTGACCTGGTTCTCCTGCAGCAGCACGCCGCGGTGGCGGGCGAGCTCCGCCGGTCGGACGGACGCGACGGGGGCGCCGTCGAGCGTCACGGTGCCCTCGTCGGGCCGCCGGTCCCCGGCGAGCACCGACAGCAGCGTCGACTTGCCCGCGCCGTTCGGGCCGACGACGACGAGCACCTCGCCGACGAGCACGTCGACGTCGACGGCGTCGAGCAGGGTGGCGCCGTCGGCGCGCCCGTCCACCCGCACGGTGGCGCCCCGCACCTGGAGCAGCGCGCTCATGACCAGCCCCCCGCCTGCCGGCGGGTGCGCCGCACGAGCCAGAGGAAGAACGGCCCGCCGACGAGCGCGGTGAGCATGCCGATCGGCAGGTCCGCGTAGGGCACGGCGGTGCGCGCGACCAGGTCGGCGGCAAGCAGCAGGACGGCGCCGCCCAGCGCGCTGGCGGGCACGAGCACGCGGTGCCCGGGGCCCACGGCCATGCGCACCAGGTGCGGGACCACCAGCCCGACGAACGAGATGATCCCGCAGAACGCGACGGCCGCGGCGGTGAGCAGCGCGACCACGACGACGGCGACGACGCGCAGGCGCTCGACGTCCACCCCCAGGTGCCGGGCGGAGCGCTCCCCGAGGGCGAGCAGGTCGAGCCGGCGCGCCGTCGCGCCCGCCGCGAGGAGCCCGACGACGACCAGCGGCGCGACGATCGCGACGTACGCCCACCGGGTGCCGTTGAGGGACCCGAGCTGCCAGAAGATGATCTGCTCGCGCTCCTGGGTGTCGCCCAGGAAGGTGAACAGGGCCAGCACCGCGCCGCACACAGCGTTGATCGCGACGCCGGTGAGGACCAGCGTCACGACCTCCGTGCGCCCGCCGGAACGGGCGAGCGCGTAGACCGCGAAGGTCGCGACGAGCCCGCCGAGGAAGGCGGCGCCCGCCGTCGTCCAAGGACCCGCGACGCTCACGCCGAGCACGATGGTCGCCGACGCCGCGACGGCCGCGCCGGACGAGACGCCGACGACGCCCGGCTCGGCGAGCGGGTTGCCGAACACGCCCTGCATGAGCGCGCCCGCGGCGGCGAGGGCCGCCCCCACGAGCATCGCCATGACCACGCGCGGGAAGCGGATCGTCCACAGGGCCGCGTACCCGTTCGGGTGGGAGGGCTCCGGCCCCAGCTCGAGGCCGAGGCCCCGGGCCAGCCCGCCGAGCACCTCGGCGGGCGGGATGTGCAGGTGCCCCGAGCCCGCCGCGACCACGGCGAGCGCCAGCAGCGCCGCCGTCAGGCCGCCGAAGAGCCAGGCCACGCGAGCGGGGACGGCCGGGGGCAGCGGTGCCGGGTCGGCGTCGGGCAGGGCCGCGCGCGGGGCGCGCGGCGCGGTCGCGGTCACCCGTGGCTCCCGGCGGCCGGGCCCCCGGTGGAGACGCTCGTGGGCGCCAGGCTCTCGGGGGCGTACAGCGCGCGGGCGAGCGCGTCGAGCACGGCGGCCGTCTCCGGGCCGAACGCGAGGATCTGCGAGTCGTCCATGGCGACGATGCGGCGGTTCCCCCCTGCCGGGGTCTGGGCGAGGGCCGGCAGCCGCTCCAGGAGCCCGTCGACCCCGCCCGCGGACTCGAGGCCCTTCGACATCATGAGGAGCACGTCGGGCTGCGCGGCGACGATGCCCTCGTCGTTGACGGGCCGCATGCCCTGCCAGCCGATCTCGGACGCGACGTCGACGGCGCCGACCGACTCGACCAGGGAGTCCGCGCCGGAGCCCTCGCCGAACAGGTAGTAGACCCCGGCCTGGCCGCGCACGTAGAGGAAGGCGACGCGCAGCCGGTCGTCCTTCTCCGGCGGCGCGAGCTCCGCGATCTGCGCGACGACGTCGTCGACCTCGGCCTGCGTGCGCTCGGCGAGCTCCGCGCCCTCCTCGGGGACCCCGAGCGCCTCCGCCACGGACCGCACGAGGTCGCCCGACGTCTCCACGCTGCGGTGCGGGTCGAGCACGACGACGGGGATGCCGGCGTCACGCATCTGCATGAGCACGTCCCACGGACCGAGCGTCGTGTCGGTGAGGATCACCGTGGGCGCGAGCTCCAGGACGGCCTCGCCGGTCAGCTCGTGGCCGTTCGCCGTCACCAGCGGCAGGTCGGCGATCTCGGGGAAGGTCGAGGAGGTGTCGCGACCCACCACCCGGTCGCCCAGGCCCAGCTCGAAGACGGTGCGTGACAGGGTGCCGTACAGGTCGAGGGCCAGGATCCGGCTCGTGTCGGTGACGGCGACCTCGGTGCCCTGGGCGTCGGTGACGGTGACCGGGAGCTGTGGCTGCGGGTCGTCCGCGACGGGGACGACGGGCGTCTCGGCCGAGCGCGCGACCGTCTCCCCGGTCCACTCCCGCGGGTCGTCGAGCACGTCCAGCTCGGACAGCGGCGTGGTGTCCACGGCGGCCGCCTGCTCGACGACGCCGCCCGGACCGAGGGCGGTGCAGCCCGTGAGGACCAGCGCGACCAGCGGTGCGACCAGCAGCGCGAGCGGGGCGGCGAGGGCGCGGCGGGCGTGCCGGACCGGGCGGGAGGACATGCGGGGTTCTCTCCTTGGTGGGGCGGCCGCCGAGAGGGGGCCGGGCCGGACGCGACCTCGCGCCGGAGTCCTGCTGAGGCATGCCTAACTTAGGCGAGGCTGGCCTTAGTTGTCACGCGCGAGGCAGGCGTCGACCCGGGTGATCCACGTCACCCGGGCCCGCGCCCGCGGGGGTCAGGGGTGCGCGACGCCCAGCTCGACGAACATCGCGCGGTTGAGGCGGAACGCCTCCTGCGCCTCGGAGACGGCGAGCGCGACCTCGGTGTCGTCGAGGTCGAGCCCGTCGAGGCGCTCGCGGTACACGTCCTTGAACGGCTTGGCCTTGGGGATCTCGGGGAAGTCGTAGAACTCCAGGCCCGCCGCGCCCATGCCGTAGTGGCGCTGCATCATCCGCTGGATGACCTGGCCGCCCGAGAGGTCGCCGAGGTACCGCGTGTAGGCGTGCGCCGCGTAGCAGGCGACGTCGCCGCCGACGGCGTCGAGTCGCGCGACGTAGCGCTCGGTCGCGGGCAGCGCCCGCACGACGTCGCGCCAGCCGGCGCCGTACAGGTGGGCCAGGTCCCGCTCGATGGCGGGCACGCGGGTGAGCTCGTCGAAGACGAGGGCGGCGCCGCGCTCGTCCTGCCGCATCCGCTCGCTCGCCCGCTCGAGCGCCGTGTAGACGGCGAGCTGCTGCGCGGCGAGGTCGGCGTACGCGGCGACGTCGAGCCCGCCCGACAGGAGCCGTTCGACGAAGCCCTCGGACTCCGCCTGCGAGTGCTCGGCGCGTGTGCCCTCGCGCAGTCGGGTCGAGAGCGCGGTCACGTCCGCGAGCACCGTCATGGGACCTCCAGCATCGGGTGTCGTGCCAGGCCATGGACGACCGGCAGGTACCGAGGTAGTGACAGCTCGTCACGACCTGGCGTCACCATAACAGCCGAAGTAAGGGTTGCCTACCCTGATCTTGCACGGTGGTCGGCGGGACCCGTCGCGCGGACTGTCGGTGCCGCCCGGCAGGCTGGGCCGATGACGACGAGCGAGCTGCCCCCGGACGCCAAGACCGTGCTGCACCGCTACCTGCGCGGTGCGCGCGAAGCGTTGCTGTGGAAGGTGGAGGGGCTGTCGGAGCGAGAGGCACGGATGCCACGCACCCCGACCGGCACCAACCTCCTCGGGCTGGTCAAGCACGCGGCCACGGTGGAGATCGGCTACTTCGGCGACGTCTTCGGCCGCCCCTGGCCGCGTCCCGAGGACGCGCCGTGGCTGGCCGCGGCCGACGCTCCCGACGCCGACGCGGACGCGCTCCAGGCGGAGTTCTTCGCCACCGAGGACGAGTCGGTCGAGCAGATCGTCGGCCTGTACCGGCAGGTGTGGGACTTCGCCGACGCCACCATCGACGCCCTGCCGCTGGACGCGCCCGGGCACGTCTGGTGGTGGCGCGAGGGGAACCGCGACGTCACGCTGCACCAGATCCTGGTGCACGTCTCCACCGAGCTGAGCCGGCACGCCGGGCACGCCGACATCCTCCGGGAGGAGGCCGACGGCGCCGTCGGGATGCGGGCCGGCAACGACAACCTCGCCGACGGCTTCGACTACGCCGCGTTCACCACCAGGCTGCGCGGCATCGCCGAGCAGTTCCCCGGGGCCGCCCGATGAGCGCCCCGGACGTCCCCACGATCCGGCAGGTCGTGCTCGACACCACCGACGCGCGCCGGCTCGCGGAGTTCTACCGCGAGCTGTTCGGGCTCGCGTACCGCGCCGGCGACGAGCCACCCGGCCCCGGGCAACCGGACGAGCGCGGCGCCGACTGGCTGGTGCTGCGGAACCCGGGCGGCGTGCCGCTCGCGTTCCAGCAGGTGGCGTCGCTGCCGCCGACCACCTGGCCCGACGACGGCGTGCCGCAGCAGCTGCACCTCGACGCGACCGTTCCGGACGTCGCCGCGCTGGACCGCCAGCACGAGCGCGCCCTCGCGCTCGGTGCGCGGCTCCTGCTCGACCGGTCCGACGACCCGGAGGAGCCGCTGCGGGTCTACGCCGACCCGGCGGGCCACCCGTTCTGCCTCTTCGTGGGCTGATCCGGGGCCTCCGGGCCGAGCCGTGCGGAGGGGCTCAGCCCCAGGAGTCGCAGCCCCAGCCGTCGCCGTCCGCGTCGAGGCGGTGGTAGTCGGTGCTGCCGACCCAGACCTTCTTGCGGACGTCGGAGCAGTCGAGGTCCGGGCCGGGGTAGTTCCACGGGCCCTTCACGTACGCGCGCACATAGTCCGTCGCGCGGTCGGCCGCGAGGTTGTACTGACCGGCGTACTTGACGACCCACGTGCCCGAGCGCGACTGCGAGTGCTTGTAGCTGTAGGCGCCCTTGCTGTTCGTCTTGAGCGTGGTGATCCGCACCGGCTTCGCGTCACCCGCCGGGTCGAAGTACACGGCGAGCTTCTTGCCGGCACTCGGCACCACCCAACGCCCGGCCTTCTTGTACTTCAGCGTGCCGGACATGGTGACCGTGCCGCCGACCGCGACCGGCTCCGGCTTGGCGTTGAGGGTCAGGCTGGTCGGGTAGACCGTGGCGGCCTGCGCTGGCAGGGCGGCACCGAGGCCGACGACGGCCGCGACGAGCACCACGACGATGCGACGGAGCATGGGAGGGCCTTTCGACGAGTCGGGTCCGGGAAGCGTACGGTCGTCGGCCCACCCCGACGGTCGTCGCGGCCTCGTTTCACCCGCTCTCGTGACGAGCTTCACCCGAGCGCTGCCATGGGCGACAGCAGGCCCGGGCCCGGCGACAATAGACCCGTGCAGTGCCCCCACTTCGACGCCGGCCGCTGCCACTCGTGCACCCTCCTCGCGACGCCGTACCCCACGCAGGTGGACGAGAAGGTGGCGCACGTGCGCGCGCTGCTCGGCTCCGCCGTCCCTGAGGCCCGCATCGACTGGCTCCCCGCCGTCACCGGCCCGGAGTCCGGGTTCCGCAACAAGGCGAAGATGGTGGTCAGCGGCACCGTCGAGGAGCCGGTGCTCGGCATCCTCGGGTCGGCGGCGGGCCCGTTCGCCGGCCAGGGGATCGACCTCACCGACTGCGGCCTGTACCCGCCCGCGCTGCAGGAGTCGTTCCCCGTCCTGGCCGCGCTGATCACGCGGGCGCGGCTGCAGCCCTACGACGCGACCTCGCCGTCGCGCGGGGCACGCCGCCGCGAGACGCCGCGCGAGTCCGCGTGGCGGGGCGAGCTCAAGCACGTGCTCGTGACCCTCTCCCCGGACGGCGAGCTCATGGTGCGGTTCGTGCTGCGCAGCCAGGAGCCCGTGGCGCGCCTGCGCAAGCACCTGCCGTGGCTGCTCGACGAGCTGCCGCAGGTCGCCGTGGTGAGCGTCAACGTCCAGCCGGTGCACGCCGCCGTCCTCGAGGGCGACCTGGAGATCGTGCTCACCGAGCGGCACGCGCTGCCGATGCGCGTCGGCGCGGACGGCATCACGCTGCACCTGCGCCCGCAGAGCTTCTTCCAGACCAACACCGCCGTCGCCACCGCCCTGTACGCGCAGGCCCGGGCGTGGGTGGACGAGGTGGCGCCCGCGTCCCTGTGGGACCTCTACTGCGGCGTCGGCGGCTTCGCGCTGCACTGCGCCGCCCCCGGGCGCGCCGTCACCGGGATCGAGATCTCCGCGGAGGCCGTGACGAGCGCGGGCGCCACCCGCGACGGGCTCGCCGCGCTGCCCGCGGACGCCGTCGTCGCCGGGCACGACGCGGCGTGGTGGGCCGACGCCGTGGCCGGCGTCCGCTTCGCCGCCGGCGACGCCACCGAGCTCGTGCCCGGGTCCCCGCGCGACGGCGTCGCCCCCGAGCTGGTGGTCGTCAACCCCCCGCGGCGCGGCATCGGCGCCGACCTGTCCCGCCGGCTCGAGGAGTCCGCCGTCGGGCACGTGCTCTACTCCAGCTGCAACGCCGTCACGCTCGCCGAGGACCTCGCGCGGATGCCCTCGCTGAGTCCGACCCGCGCGCGCCTGCTCGACATGTTCCCGCAGACCAGCCACTACGAGGTGCTCGTCCTGCTCGAGCGCGGCTGAGGGACGTCGCGCCCCAGGGGTTTCCTGCAGCGCCTCCCGGGCCTACGCTCGCGCCAACCGCACCCCGCAGCGTCGCGCCGTGCGTCGTGAGCCCGACCCGGGCGCGCGGGGTCACCACCAGGAGGTCGACCGTGAGAACAAGGACGTTCAGCACGGCCGTCGCGACCGCAGCCCTCGGCGGGCTCGTCGTCGCGGCGTCCCTCACCCCCACGGCGACGGCGGCACCCGCCGTCGCCACCGGCCGGCACGGCACCCACGTGCCGGGCCCCGACCTGTCGAAGAAGGTCACCGGCGAGCGTGTCTTCCGGCACCTCGAGGCGTTCCAGGAGATCGCCGACGACAACGACGGCAACCGCGCCGCCGGCACCCCCGGCTACGAGGCGTCTGCCCGGTACGTCGAGAAGACCCTGCGCAAGGCCGGATACCAGCCGGAGCGGCAGTACTTCGAGTTCGACACCTTCGACGTGCTCGACCTGTCCGTCACCGTCCCCGGCGTCGAGTTCGACCCCGTGCCGATGACGTACTCGACGTCCACGCCCGACGACGGCGTCACCGCGGCCGCGGTGCAGCCCGCGATCGCCGACGGCTGCCCGGCCAGCGACGACCCCGAAGCACCCCACGACGACTCGTGGGCCGGCGTCGACGCCACCGGCAAGATCGCCGTCGTGCAGCGCGGGGCGTGCGCGTTCGCCGCGAAGGCGCTCGCGGCCGGTGAGGCCGGCGCCGCCGGGCTCATCATCTACAACAACACCGACGGCGCCCTCAACGGGACGCTGGGCGAGCGCAACGACGGCTACGCGCCCACCGTGGGCGTCACGCAGGCGGAGGGCGCGGCCATCGTCGCGGCGATCGAGGCCGACCCCGCGCTCCAGGTCTCGTTCGACCTCCAGGCCGTGATCGGCACCGCCGAGACGTTCAACGTCATCGCGGAGACGAAGCGCGGGCGGCACGACAACGTGGTCATGCTGGGCGCGCACCTCGACAGCGTGCCGGAGGGCCCGGGCATCAACGACAACGGCACCGGCTCGGCGGCGATCCTGGAGACCGCGGTCCAGCTCAACAAGAAGAGCGCCAAGCTCAACAACGCCGTGCGGTTCGCGTGGTGGGGCGCCGAGGAGCTCGGGCTGGTCGGGTCGGCGCACTACGTCGACGACCTCGTGACGAACGACCCCGAGGCCCTCGACGACATCGCGACCTACCTCAACTTCGACATGGTCGGCTCGCCGAACTACACGATCGGCGTGTACGACGCGAACGAGTCGACGTTCCCCGCCCCGGTCGAGGTACCCGAGGGCTCCGTCGCGACCGAGGCCGTGTTCACGGACTACTTCGACGGGATCGACCAGGCGTGGGTGGACTCGGAGTTCTCCGGCCGCTCCGACTACGACGCGTTCATCAGCAACGGCATCCCGGCCTCCGGCCTGTTCACCGGCGCGGACGCGATCAAGACGGAGGAGGAGGCCGCGATCTTCGGCGGCGTCGCCGGCGAGGCCCTCGACCAGAACTACCACTCCGCGGGCGACGACCTGTCGAACGTGAGCCTCGAGGCGCTGGACATCATGTCCCGCGCGATCGGGCACGCCGCGCAGCAGCTGGCGTGGAGCACCGAGGCCGTCAACGGCGTCGAGCCCGGTCGGCCGGGCCACGGCCACGGCCACGGTCATGGCCACGGTCATGGCCACGGGAACGGTCATGGCCACGGCCACGGCGGGGGTCACCACCGCGGGGCGCACGGCTTCGCCACGCGCTGACCTCAGCCGACCTGCACCGCACGCCGGTCGAGCCCGTCGGGATCCGGTCCCGGCGGGCTCGACCTGCGTCGGTCAGCAGGACCAGATCCACGCCGGCCAGTTGTAGGTGCGCTTGACGGTCACGCCGGGGTCGACCCCCGGAGGCGCCTCCACCGTGACCGTCAGCTCGCCGACGTCGTTGCGCCACGACGCCACGTACCAGCCGCCGTCGCACTGCTTGGCCCGGAGCCAGCGGCGGTCCTCGGCGACCTTGACGACGGTCGCGTCCGGGTCGGTCGTCGTGACCGCGTCGACGCCGCGCAGACCGGACGTGGTGACCGTGACCGTCGTCCGCACGGGGGTCGGCGTCGGGGTGGGCGTGGGCGTCGGGGTGGGAGTGGGGGCCGTCGGCGTCGAGGTCGGCGTGGAGGGCGACGGGCTGGGCGACGTCGTCGGCGAGGGGCCGGCGGAGCCGGACGGCGCCGGGGACGGCGTCGGCTCGGTCTCCGGGTCGCTGGGCTGCGGCGACGACGGCGGCGTGCCCGGCTGGGTGCCCGGTGGCGTGGCCGGAGGCGGCGTGGTCGGCGTGGTGCCGGGCGTCGTCGGCTCGGTCGTCGGGGCCGTCGTCGGGCCGTCGGTCGCCGGTGGTGCCGAGGGGTCCTCGGACGGAGCCGGCTCGGCGGAGGTGGACGCGCTCGGCTCGGGCCCGGGCGGGGCGTCGGGCGAGGCCGTGTCGCCGGGCCCCGGGGCGGGCGCCGCTGCCGACGACGTCGGACCGGGCACGGGCGGAGCCGCCGCAGGCCCGCCGGCCCCGCCGCTCAGGGCCACCGCGACGGCCGCGACCGCGACCCCCGCCACGGTGCCCGCGCCGATCATCCCGGCCTTGCCGAGCTGGCCCAGCCGCAGCGCGAGGGCCCGCACCCACTCCCAGGCCGCGAGCAGCGCGGCCCCGACCGGCCCGGACCACGCGACCGCCCCGGCGCCGGTCGTGCCGGCGCCGAGTGCGCCGACGACCACGGGGGCGCCCGCGACGGCCCCGGCGGCCGTGCCCGCGAGCAGCAGGGGGCCGGCGTCGCGCACCGCCCAGCCGGCCTCGCGCACGTCGACGAAGGCACGCATGCAGCCCTGGCAGCCGAAGAGGTGCGCCTCGAGCACGGTGCGGCGCGGGGGCGACAGCCGGTGCCGCACGTAGGAGTGCAGCGACTGCCGCGTGTCGAGGCAGCCGGGCGGGCACGCACGGGCGTGGGCCGCGGCGAACGCGGCGCCGAGCCGCTCCTCGGCCTGGCGCAGGCGGCGCAGCACCGCGCGGGCGTGCATGCCCAGCTCGGTGGCGATCGCCGAGACCTCGCGGCCGACGACGTGCCTGTCCCACAGCAGCCGCTGGTCGTCGTGGGGCAGCGTCGCGAGCACCGTGCGGAGCACCGCGGGGTCGACCGTGCCGGCGGCCCCGGGGGCGTCGTCGCGCCCGTCCGCCGCGGCCGCGGCGCGCATCTTCCGGATGGCGTCGTCGACGGCGCCCCGGCGCGCGGGCGCGTCGCCGTCGTGGATCGCGGTCACGCGACGCCCCCGTCCTGCCGATGCTCGTGGGTGCCCGTCGTCGCGGGCCGTCCAGGGCGCGCGGCACGGGCGCGCCGGGGGACATGATCGCAGCGGCCTACGGGGCGATGGCAAATCCCCTGCCCCGAGGGGGGCGCAGCGTGGTGACGCCCGCCGGGGCCGCGGAACGGTCCGCTAACCGGCACTTCTGGCTACTCCGTGGGCGGGTCGGTCTCGTCCGTGGGCTCCGGATCGGGGGTCGCGGTCGGCGTGGTCGGCGGGGTCGCGGAGTCCGTCGGGGTCGGCGTCGGCGCGGGCTCCTCCGTGGGCTCCTGCGCGGGCTCCGACGGTTCCGTGTCGGAGGGCTCGGGGTCGGGGTCGCCGGTCGACGTGCCGGGGTCGTGCGTCGACGGATCCGACGTGGACGACCCGGACGACCCTGTCGACGGGGAGCTCGACGACGAGGTCGGCTCGTCGTCGCGCCCGGCCGACGACGTGGGCGACGTGGACGGGTCGGACGTCCGGGCGTCGGCGTCCGACGACACGGTCGGGGAGGGCTCGCCCGACGGCGTCGCCGACGGGTCCACGGACGGCGTCGGCCCCGCGCTCGGGCCGTCCTCGCGGGAGGCCGGCGACGGGGTCGCCCCGGGCGACGTCGCGCCGGCGGGCACGGTCCCCACGAGGGTCGCCCCCGGAGACGAGCCGGTCTCAGGGGCCGCGGGCGCCGCGTCGCCGCTGCCGAGCGCGATCGCGACGGCCGCCACGGCGACGCACGCGACCGTGCCCGCGACGATCAGCCAGCTCTGTCGGCGCGCGGGCCGCGGGGCGGCGCCCGCCACAGTGCCGGACGCCATGTCGGACGTCGCGTCGGACGAGGTCTCCGCGGCCGCCACGACCGCGACCGCGACCGCGGGAGGGTGCCACCCGCCCGCAAGCAGCCGCGGCCCCGCGTCCCGCAGCGCCCAGGCGGGCTCACGCACGTCGACGAACGCCCGCAGGCAGGCGGCGCAGTCCAGGAGGTGGTCCTCGACCCCGGTCTCCTGCCCGGCCGCGAGCCGGCCCTGGACGAGGTCGAGGAGAGCACGCCGCGTCCCGGCGCAGCCCGGCGGGCAGCACGGCGCGTGCGCGTCGGCGAGCGCGGTCGCGAGGGCCTGCTCCGCCTGCGGGAGGAGGCGGGCCGCCGCGCGGGGGTGCGTGCCGAGCGCGGCGGCGACGGCGGACGGCTCCTGCCGCTGCACGTGCGTGGCCCACAGCAGGCGCTGGTCGTCGGGCGAGAGGGTCGCGAGGGCGGTGCGCAGCACCTCGGGGTCGGCGG
>NZ_JBHXAW010000020.1:0-25953 GCF_042726645.1 Isoptericola sp. NPDC060257 | reverse complement strand
ACTTGCGGCGGCCGCGTCTGTTGTTTATACGCCCCCGCGCGGGCGGGGGGGCGGGGGGAGGCCGGGCCGCGCGGGCCCCGCCCCGGGCCGCGCGCTACCGGGCCGGTGCCGGTCCCGTCGACCCGCCCGCGAGGATCTTCACGGGCACGGTGTCCTGCGAGACGTCACCCCGCTGTGCGAGCTGCCGCTCGAGCAGCTCGAAGGCGCGTGCCCCGAGCGCGTGCTGGTCCTGCTCCACGTGGGTGAGGGGGATCGCCGCGTCCACGTACTCCGGCGGGGCGTCGAAGCAGATCACCGAGAGGTCGTCCGGCACGGCGCGGCCCAGCCGCTGCGCGGCCTGCAGCACGAGGCGCGCGGAGTGGTACTCCGTGACCACGCACGCGGTGAGGTCCGGGTGGGCCTCGAGGAACCCGACCAGGCCGTCGACGTCGTCCTCGGGCGTGACGTCCGAGCCCGGCACCACGGACCGGACGCCGGAGTACACCTGGGACTCCTCGAGGCGTACCTGGTGCGCGGCGTGCGCGGCCACCACGCCGCGCCGCCGCTCGTCGAGCGTCGACACGGCGTTCGGGGACTGGACCAGCGCGATCCGGGTGTGCCCGAGCTCGAACAGGTACTCCGCCGCCAGCCGTCCGCCGGTGACGTTGTCGGAGGTCACGGTGCTGACGGGCACGCCCGTCAGGGTGCGGTCGACGATGACGAGGGGGAAGCCGCGGCCGACGAGCGCCGCGACGCTCTGCGGGATGGCCTGCGACGACGTGGGCAGCAGCACCAGCCCGTCGAGGCCGCGGTCGAGCTGCTCCTCGATGAGGCGCTCCTCCAGCTCGGGGTCGCCGCGCGACATCCCCACCACGACGTGGGCCCGCTCGCTGGACGCGTCGAGGAGCCCTCCGAGCAGGTGCGACCCGAAGGCGTCGTCGAACCCCGGGACGACGTAGCCGACCAGCGGCAGGCGGCTCCCCCCGTCCGTGCGCGCGCCGACGGCGGGCGTCGTGGAGACGACGATCGTGCCGATGCGCGGGCGCCGGGTCACGAAGCCCTCGTCCCGCAGCATGTCCAGCGCGCGCTTGATCGTGATCGCGCTGACCGAGAACTCCTCGACGAGCTCCGCCTGCGCCGGCAGCCGGTCCCCGACGGCGAGGTCGCCGCCGACGATGCGTGCCCGCAGCGCCTCGTGCACCTGGGCGTACAGCGCCTCGGTCAAGCTCGCTCCCGTCCTCGGACCGTATGAACAGTCGAATGAATATGATCTCTGCTCCTGGACCATTGTGGGGCACCCCGTGTCCAGGACGCTCGAAGATCCCGACGGCGGGTCCGTCCCGCGAGGAGGCGCGACGATGCGCATCGAACGGCTCGTGGCCGAGCACGGCGCCCCGGAGGTGGGGATCGGCACCGCCGCCCCGCGGTTGTCCTGGACGTGGGCCGGGGGCGGGGTGCAGCGCGCGTACGAGGTGCGGCTGCGCACCGCCGACGGCGCCGCGACGGAGCGGCGGGAGACGGGGCCCGAGCAGGTGCTCGTGCCCTGGCCGTTCCGCGACCTGCGCTCGCGCGAACGGGTCGAGGTCCAGGTGCGGGTCGAGTCCGACGACGGGTGGTCGCCCTGGAGCGAGCCTCTCGCCATCGAGGCGGGGCTGCTGAGACCGGCGGACGTGGAGGCGCGGTTCGTCAGCCCCCGGCACGTCGGGGGGCTGGACGGCGGCGCCGTGGTGCTGGCCCGCGACCTGGAGGTCGCCGGCCCGGTGGCGTCCGCGCGCCTGTACGTCACCGCGCACGGGGTCTACGACGCGTGGATCGGCGGGCGTCGGGTGGGCGACCACCACCTCGACCCGGGCTGGACGGCGTACGGCGCGCGGCTGCGCTACCAGACCTTCGACGTCACGGAGCACCTGCGCGCGCCCGGGGCGGACCGCCTCGCGGTCGGGCTCGGGAACGGCTGGTACCGGGGCCGGCTGACGTGGACCCACCAGCGCGACTCCTACGGCGAACGGCTGGCGCTGCTCGCCCAGCTGGAGATCACGCTCGAGGACGGTCGTCGGCAGACGGTGGTGACCGACGAGCGGTGGCGTGCCGGGACGACGGGGGTGCTCGCCGACGACCTGTACGACGGCCAGGCGACCGACCTGCGTCTGCCCCTCGCGCCGGAAGCCGTGGCCGACGGCCCGGTCGACGTGCTCGACGCCGGCCCCGCCACCGATCCCGGGCGGCTGGTCGCGCCCACGGGACCACCGATGCGCGAGGTCGCGACCGTCCCGGCACGGGAGGTCCGCACCTCGCCTAGCGGCCGGCAGATCATCGACTTCGGCCAGAACGTGGTCGGGTGGGTGCGCCTGCGCGTCGCGGGGGAGCGGGACGGCACGGTCACGGTGCGGCACGCGGAGGTGCTCGAGGACGGCGAGCTGGGCGTGCGGCCGCTCCGCGGGGCACGGGCCACGGACACCTTCGTGCTCGCCGGCGGCGGGCAGGTCCTGGAGCCGCGGTACACGTTCCACGGGTTCCGGTACGCGGAGGTCACGGGCGCCGAGGTGCGCGCCGAGGACGCCCAGGCCGTGGTCGTGAGCTCCGACCTGCGGCGCACAGGGTGGTTCGAGTGCTCGGAGCCGGACGTGAACCGTCTGCACGAGAACGTGGTGTGGGGCATGCGCGGCAACTTCCTCGACGTGCCCACGGACTGCCCGCAGCGGGACGAGCGCCTGGGCTGGACGGGCGACATCCAGGTGTTCGCACCGACGGCGAGCTTCCTCTTCGACGTGGGCGGGTTCCTCGGCTCCTGGCTGCAGGACCTCGCCGTGGAGCAGCAGCCCGACGGCGGCGTGCCGTACGTGGTGCCCGACGTCGTGCGCGAGCTGCGCGGACCCGGACCGGACGGCGGGGAGCACACGCCGGCCGCCGGCTGGGCGGACGCGGCCGTGCACGTGCCGTGGACCCTGTACGAGCGCTACGGCGACGTCGGCGTGCTGGAGCGCCAGTACGGCTCGATGCGCGCCTGGGTGGACAAGGCCCGCGCGTTGGCGGGCGACTCCCTGCTGTGGGACACCGGCTTCCAGTTCGGCGACTGGCTGGACCCGGACGCGCCCCCGGACGACTCGGCGGCCGTCAAGGCCGACCCGGCCGTCGTCGCCACGGCCTATCTGACGCGCAGCGCCGAGCTGCTGGCGCGGACGGCGGAGGTGCTCGGGCACGAGGACGACGCCCGGCGCTATGCGCGGCTGTCGGCCGACGTGGCGGACGCGTTCCGCGCGGCCTACGTGGGCGCGGACGGCACGGTGCGCAGCGACTGCCAGACGGTGTACGCCTTGGCGCTCGTGTGGGACCTGCTGTCCACGGACGCGCAACGCCAGGGGGCCGGGGACCGGCTCGCCGTGCTGGTGCGTGAGGCAGGGTTCCACGTCAGCACGGGGTTCCTGGGCACGCCGGTGATCCTGGACGCCCTGTGCCGGGCGGGACACCCCGAGCTCGCTCACGCGATGCTGCTGACCCGCACCCGTCCGTCGTGGCTCTACCCGGTGGGGATGGGTGCGACGACGGTCTGGGAGCGATGGGACTCGCTGCTGCCCGACGGCTCGATCCACCCGAGCGCGATGACGTCGTTCAACCACTACGCCTACGGCGCCGTCGCCGACTGGCTGCACCGCTCGGTCGCCGGCCTCGCGCCCGCGGCGCCCGGCTACCGGGAGATCCTGGTGCGCCCGCTGGTGACGGGGCAGCTGCGGCGTGCGTCCGCCCGGCTGGACAGCCCGTACGGTCCGATCGAGGTGTCGTGGCACCTCGACGACGAGCGGTTCGAGCTCGACCTCGAGGTGCCTCCGGGGGTCACCGCCCACCTGGACCTGCCGCTCGACGGACCGACCCGCACGGTCGGCCCGGGCGCGCACCACGCGGCGGGCCGGTGGGTGCCCGTGGGGCGCCCGCTCGCCGGCGGGACGCCCGGCGGGTCGCCCGCGCGGACCGCCCGGGACTGACAGGATCGGCGGACGACGAGAGAGAAGGTGGACGATGGCGATCACCCTGTGCGTGCTGCTGTGGGCGGCCGACGGCGAGGCCCCGGCGCTGGCGGACTACGAGACCGAGGTGCTGGCGCTGGTGCCGCGGCACGGAGGACGGGTGCTGCACCGCGTGACGAACGTGGCGCACACCGACGACGCGGCGCACGGCGCCGTCCAGCCCACCGAGGTGCAGCTCATCGAGATGCCCGACGAGGAGGCGCTCGCGGCCTTCATGGCCGACCCGGACCGCGAGGCCCGGCTGGACGTGCGCGACCGGGCGATCGCGCGGACCGAGATCCTGCGCGTGCGACCCGTCGGATGAGCGCACCCGGCGCGGGGCTGGCCCGGCAGTCCGCGATCTATCGCGCGGGCGTGCTGGGCCGGCGGCCCCGGGTCCCGACCGGCGCCGCGGCCCTGGAGCGGGCCGCCCGGCGTGCCAGCAGCGCGCGCGCCTGGGCGTACGTCGCCGGGGGCGCGGGCGAGGGCCGCACGATGCGGCGCAACCGGGAGGCGTTCGACCGGTGGGCGGTCGTGCCGCGGATGGCGTCCGGCGCCGTCGAGCGCGACCTGTCGGTCGAGCTGTTCGGCGCCCGGCACGCGAGCCCGCTGCTGCTCGCGCCCGTGGGCGCGGCGGCCCTCCTGGGTGCCGGCGCCGACCTCGCCGTCGCGCGCGCGGCCGCCGCCACGGGCGTGCCCTTCGTGCTGTCCAACCAGGCGTGCCGTCCCATGGAGGCCTGCGCGGCCGAGATGGGCGACGCGGCCCGCTGGTTCCAGCTCTACTGGAGCACGGACGAGGACCTCGTCGACTCGCTGATCGCCCGGGCCGAGGCCGCGGGCGCGGGCGCGCTCGTCGTCACGCTCGACACGACGGTGCTGGGCTGGCGCCCGCAGGACCTCGACCTCGGCTCGCTGCCGTTCGCCCGGGGCCTCGGGATCGCGCAGTACACGAGCGACCCGCGCTTCGGCGAGCTGGTGCGCGCGCGGGTCGCGCGGGCGGCGGCGTCCGGGGCGCGCGACGCCGTGCAGGTCACCGCGGGCGCCGTGCGCTCGCTCCTCGCGATGACGCGCGCCTACCCCGGGCGGTTCCGCGACAACCTGCGCTCGCCCGAGCCGCGCGCCGCCGTCGAGACGTTCCTCGACGTGTACTCGAACCCCGGCCTGTCCTGGGAGCACCTCGCCACCCTGCGCGACCGCACCCGGCTGCCGGTCGTGCTCAAGGGGATCCTGCATCCCGACGACGCGCGCCGGGCCCTCGACCTCGGCGTCGACGGGATCGTCGTCTCCAACCACGGGGGACGGCAGGTGGACAACGCCGTCGCGTCGCTGGACGCGCTCGTGGCCGTGCGCGACGCCGTCGGGCCCGGCCCGACCGTGCTGCTCGACAGCGGGGTGCGGACCGGGGCCGACGTGCTGGTCGCGCTCGCCCTGGGGGCCGACGCCGTCCTGCTCGGGCGGCCGTACCTCTACGGGTACGCCGTGGCCGGGCAGGCCGGCGTCGAGGAGGTGATCCGCAACGTGCTCGCGGAGCTGGACCTCACGATGGCGCTCACCGGCGCGCACGACGTCGCGGCGATCACGCGGGACTTCGTGGTCCCGCCAGGCCGGTTCCAGCCGCCGCAGGGGGCGTGAGTCGTCCGGGGTGCGCGGTCATCGCGGCGCCGCCGGCATCGCGTCCTGGTCGCCGAAGACGATGTCGACGAGTCGCTGGAGAGCGGCCTGGAAGGCAGCACCGAGAGACTGGTCGGCGTCGTCCACGTCGTTGATCCCCGCGGTGAGGGTGGCCCCCACCGGCCTCGGAGCGAGGCGAGCCGACGCGCCATCCTGGACGCGAGCCTGGACCTGTGCGGGAAGCACGGGTACGGAGCGGTGACGGTCGAGGTGATCGCCGCGCGCGGGCGTCAGCAAGAAGACCATCGACCGCTGGTGGCCCTCCAAGGGCGCCGTCGTCCTCGAGGCGCTGGACGACGCGGCCAACCCGTCCGCCGACTTCCCCTGCACCGACGACCTGCGGACCGACCTCGTCGAGCAGATGGAGGGCCTGCTGCGCGGGCTGCTGGCCGATGACGCCGCCCAGCTTCACGCCGATGCCGACCTCGACCTGGTGATCGAGCTGTTGTACGGGCCCGTCCACAACCGGCTGCTGCTCCACCAGGGCGAGCTGCAGACCACGGACGAGCTCCGAACGCTCGTCGACCACGTCCTCCGGTCCGCTGCACCGTCGTCCTGAATCCGGCGGCCCGCGTTCACGACGGCCCGGCCGGGGTGGTCACCTCTCGCTCGGCGAAGCCCTCACGGGCCACCAAGGTCGCGTTCAGGGCGCGGGGGAAGCCGCAGTAGACGGCGGCGTGCAGGAGCGCCTCCGTGATCTCCTCGGGCCGCAGGCCGACGTTGAGCGCGGCGCCGATGTGGACCTTCAGCTGGGGTTCGCACCCCCCGAGCGCGGTGAGCACACCCAGGGTGACGAGCTGACGGCTCCGGGGATCGAGGTCGGGGCGGTCGTAGAGGTCTCCGAACGCGAAGGCTGCGACATGATGGCCCAGTGCGGGGCTGATGTCGGCGAGGGAGTCGATGACCGCCTCGCCCTGATGGCCGTCGATCTGCGACAGGACGGCCTGGCCGTGCCGGCGCCGGGCAAGGTTCTCGGGGCTGTCGATGTCGTGCTGCGGAGCTGGAGCGCTCGTCATGGTCGGGGTGCCTTTCGATACGTCGCGATCTTGTACTCGGTCGCCGCCAGCGCGAGCTGCAGCTGGGCGATCTGGGAGCGCAGCGTGTCGCGGTGCTCCAGGAGCACCTCCCTGCGCTCGGCCTCCGTGCCCTCCCCGGCGTCGGCGAGCTCGACGTAGCGGCGCAGGTCGCTGATCGGCATGCCCGAGGTGCGCATGCGCGTCAGGAAGACCAGCCGGCGGACGGCGGGGTCGTCGTACCTGCGGTGTCCGGCCGGGTCACGCGCGACGCGGATCAGGCCGATGCGCTCGTCATAGCGCAGGGTGTGGGGATTGACCCCGAGGTGGGCGGCCGTCGTCGCGATGTCCCACTCCGTCGCGTCGTCGTCGCGCGCCAGCTCGCGCAGCGCCTCGACCGAGACCCCGCCGGGCGGGTCGACGGCCAGGCGAAGGGCGTCCCTGAGGGCTTCGTCTCTCGGCATGACCGCCACGGTAGAAGTGTGAGCGCGCTCCCAGGCAAGGCCGTGCGCCTGACGGCGGTCCGGTCACAGGCCGGGAGGCCGGACGCGGCGCCCGGGTCAGGCGGTCGCGGGCATGTCCCGGCCCGAGATGAGGAGGTCCTCGGGGAAGCAGTAGCCCCAGTGCTCGCCGGGCTCGAGGGACCGCATCACCGGGTGGTCGGTGGCGTGGAAGTGTGCCGTCGCGTGCTTCGCCGGCGACGAGTCGCAGCACCCGACGTGCCCGCACTCCAGGCAGGCCCGCAGGTGCACCCAGGTGCCGCCGGTGGCCACGCACTCGGGGCACGTGTCGAGCGCCTCGGGCGCGACGGGGACGATCCGGTCCAGGTGCGTGCACGTGCTCGTCATGATCACTCCCTCGCCGGCGGCTCCGGACACCGCCCTCGGCGAGTCTAGGGACGCGTCACGTGCGCTGCGTCCTGGACGACGTCCCGCTAGCGTGTCGTCATGCTGGCCGGACCCCACCCCTCGAGCGGCGACGCCTACGAGCGCACCGCTGTCGTCGTGGAGGACGACCCTGACGTCCGCGACCTGCTCGACGCGGTGCTGACGCAGGCGGGTTTCGTCACGCGCACCGCGTCGTCGGGCCGCGAGGGCGTGGAGCTGGTGCGCAGCTTCGACCCGCTCGTCACGACTCTCGACCTGGGGCTCCCCGACATCGACGGCTTCGAGGTGTGCCGCCGGATCCGCGCGGTGTCCGACACGTACGTCGTGATGCTGACGGCCCGCACGGACGAGATCGACGCGCTCATGGGGCTGGACGCCGGCGCCGACGACTACCAGACCAAGCCGTTCCGCCCCCGGGAGCTGCGGGCCAGGATCGAGGCGATGCTCCGCCGCCCTCGCCGGGAGGCGCCGCTGGCGGCCCCGGCGACCGCCGTCCCGTCCGTCGACGGGCTCGTCGTGAACGTGGCGGCGCGCACCGTCGGCGTCGACGGCGCGGAGGTGCACCTCACGCGCAGCGAGTTCGACCTCCTCGCCGCGCTCGCGGGCGCCCCGGGGCGCGCGATCCCCAAGGACGACCTGGTCCGGGTGCTGTGGGCCGGCGAGTACGACACCGGCACCCTGGTCACGGACCAGGACCGGCGCAGCGTGGAGGTGCACCTGACCAACCTGCGCCGCAAGCTCGGCGACGACGCGGCGTCGCCCCGCTGGATCCGCACGGTGCGCGGTGTGGGCTACAGGTTCGACCACCCCTCCTGAGCGAGGGCGCTCGCGACGAGGATCGCGGCGGTCCGGGCCTCGTCGGTGATCCGGTCGGTGTGCCGTCGTGCGCCGTCCACCCCGTCCTCCTCGAGGGCGTCGAGCCCCTGCGACGCGGCGTCCGCGAGCCGGTCCATCCCGAGCATGTCCGCCGTGCAGGCGAGCGTCAGGAGCACGTCGCGGGCGCCGTCGGCGTCGGTCCGCGCGAGGGCTCCCAGGAGCGCGCCGGTGCGGTGCGGCAGGAGGCCGGCCCAGGAGCCCGCGAAGCCGGCGACCGCGGCCCGGTCGCCGTCGAGGTCGTCGACGAGAGACTGCCATGCGGCCGCCGTGCCCGGGGGCAGGGCGGGCGTCATCGGGGCTCGCCGAGGTGTTCCTCCCGGAGCACCACGCGCCTCGCCGGCCGCGGGACCCGCCCGCGCGCCCAGGGGGGAGTGCGCGCGGCGGCCCCGAGGGGACCGGTCGACGAGGCGGACATGGTGCTCCGGGAGGTGATCAGGGGCTGAACGGACTCGATCCTGCGCTGCGGACCTCGGGGCGACCTCCGCGGCAGGACAGGATCGCCTCAAGATCTGCTCAGGGTTGCGGTGCCGCCTACCCTGACCGCATGCCCGAGCGTCCGGAAGCGCGTCCCGTGATCCTGCTCGTCGCCGACGCGCACGCGTCGCAGGTGGAGCAGGAGTTCCGCGCCCGGTACGACCGCGACTACGCGGTCGAGCTCGTGCGCACCGCCGACGCCGCGCTCGACCGGCTGCGCGACCTGGTGGCCGCGCGGGAGCCGGTCGCGATGATCGCGGCGGAGCGGCGGCTGCCGGACGCCGCAGGGGTCGAGCTGCTGCACCAGGTGCCGGCGGTCGTCTCGACGGCGCGACGGGTGGCGCTGATCTCCGGCGACGAGTACGCCGACGCCCTGGACGAGATGCGGGCCGCGCTGCTGCGCCGCGACATGGACACGTTCGTCGGCATCCCGCGCGGGGCCCGCGACGAGGAGTTCCACACCGCGCTGGTCGAGCTGCTGTCGGAGTGGGGCTGGTCGGTGGCCCGCCCCACCGTGACGTCCACGGAGATCGTCGCGGAGGCGGGCGACCGCGACGCGGCCGCGGTCCGCGACCTGCTCGAGCGGCTCGGCGTCCCGAACCGCGTGCTCGCGCCCGACGACGTCGCGGCGCGCGAGATCCTCGCGGAGGCCGGCCCGGGCGCCGTCCTGCCCGTGGTGCGCACGTTCGCCGGGCGGGTACTGTCCGGCGCGACGGCGTCGGCGGTCGCCGAGGCGATGTACGGCGGCTACGACTCGATCCCGCCGGGCGAGATCGCCGACGTCGCTGTCGTCGGCGCGGGCCCGGCGGGGCTCGCGGCCGCCGTGTACGCGGCGTCCGAGGGCCTGTCGACCGTGGTGCTGGAGCGCGACGCCATCGGCGGCCAGGCCGGGTCGAGCTCGATGATCCGCAACTACCTCGGCTTCCCGCGCGGCATCTCGGGGATGCGTCTGGCGCTGCGCTCGCGCATCCAGGCGGGGCGGTTCGGCGCCCGCTTCTACACCGGTCGCGCCGTGGCGCGGATCGAGCCCGGACCGGCGAACGAGCCGGAGCACCACCACGTCCACGTCGACGGCGCGCAGCTGTGCGCCCGGACGGTCGTGCTCGCGACGGGCGTCTCGTACCGGCGCCTGGGCGTGCCCGGGGTCGACGACCTCGTCGGCGCGGGTGTGCACTACGGCGCCGCGAGCTCGATGGCGCGCGAGATGACGGACCGGGACGTCGTCGTGGTGGGCGGCGGCAACTCCGCCGGCCAGGCCGCCGTGCACCTGGCGAAGTTCGCCGGCTCCGTGACGATCCTCGTGCGCCGCGGGAGCATCGCCGAGACCATGTCCGACTACCTGGTGCGCGAGATCGCGGCGACGCCCACCATCACCGTCCGCCCGCGCTCGGTGATCACGGACGGCGGCGGCGACGGGCGCCTGCAGTGGCTGGTCACCGAGGACCTGGACACCGGCGAGCGGTCGAAGACGCACGCCGACGGCCTGTTCTGCCTGCTCGGCGCGGAGCCGGACTGCGGCTGGCTCCCCGACGGCCTCGCGCGCGACGAGCACGGCTTCGTCCTCACCGGCCGCGACGTGCCGCAGGAGCGCTGGGTGGACGGCCGCCCGCCCGCCAGCCTGGAGACGACGCTGCGCGGCGTGTTCGCCGTCGGCGACGTGCGCGCCGGCTCGATGAAGCGCGTGGCGTCGGCCAGCGGCGAGGGCGCGTCCGTGCTGCCGCTGGTGCACACGCACCTCGCCTGGCTGCGGGCGCAGGAGTTCGGGGGAGGGAGCCCCGCATGACCGACGGTCCTCACGAGGGCGGCCCGCAGGAGCCGCGCACCTTCACACGCAGCCGCGCCCGCGACATCGGCGACGCGGTGACCAGCGTGTTCGTGCGGCTCGGGCTCGTCCCGGGCACGTCCCTGCTGACCACCCGGGGTCGGCGTTCCGGGCTGCCCCGCACCCACCCTGCGACCCTCGTCACGCTCGACGGGCGACGCTGGCTGGTGGCCCCGTACGGCGTCGTGTCGTGGGTGCACAACGTCCGCGCGGACCCGCGGGTGCTGGTGCGCCGGGGGCTCTCGCGGCACGTCTTCGTGGTGCGGGCGGCGTCGGCCCAGGAGGCCGGGCCGGTGCTGCGGCAGTACGTCCGCCGGTCCCGGCCCACGCGGCCGTACTTCGCCGCGACCGTCGACTCCCCGGTGGAGGCCTTCGTCGCCGAGGCGGACCGGCACCCGGTGTTCGAGCTGGTGCCGTACGACACGGGTCGCTGACCCGCCGCGCGGCACGGGACGAACCGCGGTCGAATGGGCGGCATGGGATCTGCGCAGGACGTCGCCACGGAAGCGACCCCCTGGTCACGACCGCCCGCCGAGGTGCTCGCCGCGCTGCGCACGGACGACGGCGGGCTGAGCGCCGCGGACGCGAGGCAGCGGCTCGCGGAGGTCGGCCCCAACCGGCTGCCGCCGCCGGAGAAGGACCCGCTGTGGAAGCGGATCCTGGTGCACTTCGACGACGTGCTCATCTACATCCTGCTGGTCTCCGCGGTGCTCAAGGCGATCCTCGGCGACTGGGTCGACTTCACCGTGATCCTGCTGGTCGCGGTGGTGAACGCGGCGATCGGCTTCATCCAGGAGGGGCGGGCCGAGAGCGCGCTGAACGGCATCCGGCAGATGCTGTCCGTGCACGCCGAGGCCCGCCGCGACGGTGCCTGGGCGAAGATCGACGCCGACGACGTCGTCCCCGGCGACGTGGTGCGCGTGCGCTCCGGCGACCGGGTGCCCGCCGACGTGCGGCTGCTCCAGGCCACGAACCTGCGCGTCGAGGAGTCGGCGCTCACGGGGGAGTCGGTCGCGGCGAGCAAGCGGGTCGACGCCGGGGATCCCGACGCCGGGGTGGGCGACCGGACCAGCATGCTGTTCTCCGGCACGCTCGTCGCCGCGGGCCAGGGCGTCGGGGTGGTCACCGCCACCGGCGAGCGCACCGAGATCGGCCGCATCCAGACGATGATCTCCGAGGTCACGAGCCTGGAGACGCCGCTGACCAAGCAGCTCGACCGGTTCGGCAAGCTGCTCGCGGTGCTCATCCTCGGCATGGCCGTGGTGATGGTCGTCATCGGCCGCGTGGTGCACGACTTCTCCGTGCCGGAGCTGGTCTCCGCGTCCATCGGCTTCGCCGTCGCCGCCGTCCCCGAGGGCCTGCCCGCCCTGGTGACGATCACCCTGGCGCTCGGCGTGCAGCAGATGGCCCGCCGCCGGGCCATCACGCGCAAGCTGCCCGCCGTGGAGACGCTCGGCTCCGTCACGACGATCTGCTCGGACAAGACGGGCACGCTGACCAAGAACGAGATGACGGCGCGCCTGGTGCGCACCGCCGGCGGCGAGACGGACGTCGAGGGCGCGGGCTACGCACCGCTCCCGGCTCGCCCGGAGCTGCTCGACCGCCCGGACGTGGCCGGCGTCGTCGCCGCGATGATGCTGTGCAACGACGCGCGCGTCGTGCCGGGGGAGCCGGGCGGGCAGGGGGAGGACTGGCGGCTGGTCGGCGAGCCGACGGAGGGCGCGCTGCGCAGCCTCGGCATGAAGGCCGGGTTCGACACCGCGGGCTGGTCGCGGCGGGACCTGGTGCCGTTCGAGTCCGAGAACAAGTACATGGCCACCCTCGACCGTGCGCCCGACGGCGCGGAGGTCGTGCACGTCAAGGGCGCGCCCGACCGGGTGCTGGACCGTTGCACCACCCAGACCGCGCCGGACGGCACCGCGCAGCCGATCGACCGCGCCTTCTGGGAGGCGCAGATCGACGAGATCGGCGGCCGCGGCCTGCGGGTGCTCGCGGCGGCCCGCCGTCACGTCGACGCGCCCGCGGTACCGTCCACGCCGCTCGCCGACGCCCTCACCGGTCTCGAGCTGTGCGGGCTGGTCGGCATCGTCGACCCGCCGCGCCCGGAGGCGATCGACGCCATCGCCCAGTGCCGCGACGCCGGCATCGCGGTCACGATGATCACCGGCGACCACGCCGGCACCGCCGTGGCGATCGGCCGCGAGATGGGCATCGTCCACGACGAGGTCGGCCCGGACGGCACGGGCCCCGCCGTCCTTACCGGCGCGGAGCTGGAGGCGATGAGCACCGAGCAGCTGCGCGGCGTCGTGCAGGACGTGCACGTGTACGCCCGCACGAGCCCGGAGCACAAGATCCGCATCGTGTCGGCGCTGCAGGCGCACGGCGAGGTGGTCGCGATGACGGGCGACGGCGTCAACGACGCCCCCGCGCTCACGCAGGCCGACGTCGGCGTCGCGATGGGCATCAAGGGCACGGAGGCCACGAAGGACGCGGCCGAGGTGGTGCTCGCCGACGACAACTTCGCGACCATCGAGCGGGCCGTGGAGGAGGGGCGGCGGATCTACGACAACATCCGCAAGTCCGTGCTCTTCCTGCTGCCCACCAACGGCGCGCAGTCGCTCGTCATCCTCGTGGCCGTGCTGTTCGGCCTGGTCCTGCCGCTCGCGCCCGTGCAGGTGCTGTGGATCAACATGATCACGGCCGTGACGCTGTCCCTCGGGCTCGCGTACGAGAAGGCCGAGCCGGACGTGATGTCACGGCCGCCGCGCGACCCGAAGGCGTCGATCCTCGACGCCGCGTTCGTGCGGCGCATCCTGATCGTGTCCCTGCTCATCGGCGGCGCCACGCTGTTCGTCTTCTACGCCGAGCGGGCGCAGGGCGCGCCGCTCGCCGAGGCGCAGACCACCGCCGTGACGATGCTGGCGCTGGGGCAGCTCGCCTACCTGTTCAACTGCCGCTTCCTGGACCGGTCGAGCCTCACCGTGGACGTGCTGCGCGGCAACCGGGTCATCTGGCTCTCCGCCGTCGCGCTGATCGCCCTGCAGTGCGTGTTCGTGTACACCCCGTTCATGCACGACTGGTTCGACGCCGCCCCCATCGGCCTCGAGGAGTGGGGCAAGACGCTCGGCCTGGCCGTCGTCGTCTTCCTGCTCGTCGAGGTGGTCAAGGCCGTGGGCCGTGCACGCGCTGGGCACGACAGGTGAGCGAAAGTCGTCGCGACCAGCTCACGCCGGACCAGCGAGCGGACCGCCTCAAGGAGCGCGTGTACGTCACGTTCGCGGCGCTGGCCGTGGTGCTGGCGCTCCGGGGCCACGTCGAGGGTCTCACGCCCGGCCGGGCCGCGACCACGCTGGTCATCACCGTCGGCGGCACGCTCCTCGCCGTCTTCCTCGCCGACCTCATGTCGCACGTCGTCGTGCACAACCACCTCCCGACGCGCGCCGAGAGCCGCCACATGGTGGGCGTGGTCTCCAGCGCCGGCGGCGTCGTCGTGCTGCCGCTCGTGTTCCTGGGGGTGGCCGCGGGCGGGGTGTGGACGACGGCGGGCGCGCTCACCGCCTCGACCTACGCGCTCGTCGCGAGCCTCGGCCTCGTCGGGTACGTGGCCGTGCGGCGCGCGGCGATCCCCACGTGGCAGAAGTGGCTCCTCCTGCTCGCCGAGGTGGTGCTCGGGGTCGTGGTCGTGGCCCTCGAGGTGCTCGCGCACGGGTAGGTGGAGATGACCTGGCTGCTGCTCGTCGCGCTCGCGGTGCCCGCGGCGGCGGCCGCCGCGCTCCTGGTGCGCGCGTCGCGCGGCCCGGACAGCGGCCCGGACGCCCTGGTCCGGGCCGCGCCGCTCGCCCTCGTCCCGGTCGTGGTGGCGGACCTGCTCGGCCCGGTCGGCGGCCTGGTGCTGCGGCTGGACCTCGTGGGGCGGCCGCTGCTCCTGTTCGTCGGGGTGCTGTACGCCGCCGCCCTCGCCCTCACCGCGCGGTCGGCCGACGCGCGGACCGCGTCGCGCAGCGGGCTGCTGCTCGTCGCGTTCGTCGGCACCGCGACGGTGCTCGTCGCCGCCGACGCGGTGACGTTCCTCGCCGGGTGCGTCGTGACGACGGTCGCCGCGCACCGGCTGATCCTGCACCCGCGCACGGCGACGGCGCGGCGCGCGGGCCGGCTCTACCTCGCGCTCGCGGCGGCGAGCGACGTCGTCCTCGCCGTCGCCGTGGTGCTGGTGGTCGCGGCCGGCGGGCTCCGTCTGGCCGATGCCCCCGCGGCCGTCGCCGCCGCCCCCGCCGGCGGCGTGATCGTCGGGCTGCTCCTGCTGGCGTTCGGCATCAAGGCGGCCACCTTCCCGCTGCACGGGTGGCTGCCGATCGACGAGGCGGCGGCGTCGGTGCCGGTCGGTGCCGTGCTGAGCGGCACGGTCGTCAAGGTCGGGCTGGTGGGCTGGCTCCGGTTCCTCCCGCTGGGGCACGAGGCGATGCCGGGCTGGGGCACCGCGCTCGTCGTGGCGGCGCTCGTCGGGGCGTTCGGCGTGCTCGTGCCGGGCGTCCTCACCGACGACCCGGAGGTCTCCCTCGCGTACAGCACGGTGGGGCAGATGGGGTTCCTCGCCATGGTCGTCGGGGTCGCGCTCGGGGCCCCCGACCTGGCCGAGGCGTGCATGCTGACCGCCGTCGTCTACGCGGTGCACCACGGCATGGCCAAGGGCGGGCTGATCATGGCGGTCGAGGTCTGGGAGCGGTACGGCGCCGGGCGCGCCCGCGCGGTCGTGCTCGGCGGGGCGTTCGTGCTCGCGCTCGCGATCACCGGCGCGCCGCTCGGCAGCGGCGCCGTCGCCAAGTACGCCGCCAAGCGCGCCGTGGGGGAGGCGCCGTTCCTCGTCGACGTCACGGCGGTCCTCCCGTTCGTCGGGACGGTCTCGACCCTGCTGCTCGTCCGCGCCCTCGTGCTGCTGCGGGCGTCGGGCCACGCCGGCACGTCCGCGCCGGACGCCGGGCTCTGGTCCTGGGTCGCGCTCGCCGTCGGCGGCACGATCGGCACCTGGGTGCTGGCGGGCCTGTGGCTGCCGCCCGAGAAGGTGCCCGGCCTCGACGCCGTGACGGTGTGGACCGCCGCCTGGCCGATCCTGCTCGGGCTG
Source organism: Isoptericola sp. NPDC060257 (assembly GCF_042726645.1). Classification (NCBI taxonomy): domain Bacteria; kingdom Bacillati; phylum Actinomycetota; class Actinomycetes; order Micrococcales; family Promicromonosporaceae; genus Isoptericola; species Isoptericola sp. NPDC060257. Next base: position 10,111 of record NZ_JBHXAW010000020.1, on the reverse strand, counting down.
GTCTTCGCGGGAGCCGTCGTCGGCGCCGCGCGGGCCGGCGTCCTGCCCTCCTGGACGCGCACCCTGCGCGTCCCCGCGGGAGACCTCCTGGACGCCGTCGCGCGCACGGTCGATCGCACCGCCGACGCGCGGACCAGGCCCGACGGTGGAACGATCGGCCGCAGCACCCGATAGGTCCGATCCCGGGAGGGCACGACACATGGCGCACCAGGACACCGCGACGACGACGGGTGGTGCGACCACGAAGGTGTCGCTGCTGACGCTCACCGCGATGGTCGTCGGGTCGATGGTGGGGGCCGGGGTGTTCTCGCTGCCGCGCCGGTTCGCGCAGGAGACGGGCGTCATGGGCGCCCTCATCGCGTGGGTCGTCGCGGGCGCGGGCATGCTCATGCTGGCGTTCGTCTTCCAGCGGCTCGCGATGCGCAAGCCCGACCTCGACGCCGGCGTCTACGCCTACGCGAAGGCGGGCTTCGGGGAGTACACGGGCTTCTTCGCGGCCGCCGGCTACTGGGCCAGCGCGTGCGTCGGGAACGTCACCTACTGGGTGCTCATCATGTCGACGCTCGGCCAGTGGATCCCCGCCCTCGGCGCGGGGGACACGGTGCTCGCGCTCGCCCTGTCCACCGGCGGCCTGTGGCTATTCTTCCTGCTGGTGCGGCGCGGCATCAAGGAGGCGACGGCGATCAACCGGATCGTCACCGTCGCCAAGGTCATCCCCATCATCGTCTTCGTGCTCCTGGCGCTGTTCGTCTTCGACCCCAGCGCGTTCGCGGAGAACTGGGGCGGCGCCGACTACGCGGGCTCCCTGTTCGACCAGGTGCGCGGCACCATGCTGGTGACGGTCTTCGTGTTCCTCGGCGTCGAGGGGGCGAGCGTCTACTCCCGGCACGCGCGCCGGCGCGAGGACGTCGGCCGGGCCACGATCCTCGGCTTCGTGAGCGTGTTCGCGATCTTCGCGTCGGTGACGATCGTGTCGTACGGCATCATGCCGATGGCCGAGATCGCGGAGCTGCGGCAGCCGTCGATGGCGGGGGTGCTCGAGGCCGCGGTCGGCGAGTGGGGCAGCGTCTTCGTCGGCGTCGGCCTCATCATCTCCGTGCTCGGGGCGTACCTGGCGTGGACGCTCATGGCGGCGGAGGTGCTGTTCGTCGCCGCCAAGGACCGCGACATGCCGCGCTTCCTCACACGGTCGACCGACCGCGACGTGCCCGTCAACGCGCTGCTGCTGAGCACGTCGCTGTCGCAGGTCGTGCTGATCCTCACGTACTTCTCCGAGGACGCGTTCGACTTCGCGCTCGACATGACCGCCGTCATGACGCTCATCCCGTTCCTGCTCGCCGCGCTCTACGCGGTGAAGCTGCGCGCCACGCGCGAGACCTACGACGGCGCGCCGCCGTCGACCCTGCGCGGAGACCTCGTCATCACGGTCCTGGCGACCGTCTACACGGCCTTCCTGGTCTTCGCGGCCGGTCTGAGCCTCGTGCTGGTGTCGTTCCTCTTCTACGCGCCCGCGACGATCCTGTTCGTCATGACGCGGCGCGAGCAGGGTCGCAGGGTCTTCGCCCCCGCCGAGCTGGTGCTGTTCGTCGTCGTGGCCGCGATCGCCGTCCTGGCGGTGATCGGCCTCGCCGCCGGCTGGATCTCGATCTGACCGTCACCGACCTCACCGTCCGTCGTCCGACCGAAGGGTTCTCCCCATGACCACCGCACCGTCCGCGCAGCCCACCGCCCCCGCCCACGGCGTCCACTCGGAGGTCGGCCGGCTGCGCAAGGTGCTGGTCTGCTCGCCCGGGCTCGCCCACGAGCGGCTCACCCCCACGAACTCCGACGACTTGCTGTTCGACGACGTCATGTGGGTCGAGTCCGCGCAGCGCGACCACCTGGACTTCGTCAACAAGCTCACCAACCGGGGCGTCGAGGTGGTCGAGCTGCACGACCTGCTGGCGCAGACGATGGCGATCCCGCAGGCGCGGGACTGGCTGCTGGACCGCAAGGTGGTGCCGAACCGGGTGGGTCTCGGCCTGGTGGAGGGCACGCGGGCGTACCTCGAGTCGCTCACCGACCGGGAGCTGTCGCGCTTCCTCATCGGGGGGCTGTCGACGCACGACCTGCCCGCCGACTTCCGCAGCGACTACGTGAACCTGGCCCGCGAGTCCACCGGCACCCCCGAGTACCTGCTGCCGCCGCTGCCCAACACCCTGTACACGCGCGACACGACCTGCTGGATCTACGGCGGGCTCACGCTCAACCCGCTGTACTGGCCGGCGCGCAAGGACGAGACGCTGCTGATGAAGGCGATCTACTCCTTCCACCCGGAGTACGTCGGCTCGCGCGTGTGGTGGGGCGACCCGGAGCAGGACTGGGCGCAGGCCACGATCGAGGGCGGCGACGTCATGCCCGTCGGCAACGGCACCGTGCTGGTGGGCATGAGCGAGCGGACGTCGCGGCAGGGCATCACCCAGTTCGCCAAGGCGCTGTTCGAGGGCGGCGAGGTCGAGCAGGTCGTCGTCGCGGGGATGCCGCGCCTGCGCGCCGCGATGCACCTGGACACCGTGTTCACGTTCGCCGACCGCGACCTCGTCACCGTCCACCCGACGATCGTCGACGGCATCCACGCGTTCACCCTGCGGCCCTCCGACACGGCGCTCGGCGTCGAGGTCACGGACGAGGGAGACACGCCGTTCGTCGACGTCGTCGCCCGGTCGCTCGGGCTGCCGAAGCTGCGCGTCGTCGAGACCGCGGGCGACGTGTACGCCTCCGAGCGTCAGCAGTGGGACTCCGGCAACAACGCCGTCGCGCTGGAGCCCGGCGTGGTCTTCACCTACGACCGCAACACCCTGACCAACGCCGCGCTGCGCCGTGCCGGCGTCGAGGTCATCACCATCGTCGGCGCGGAGCTCGGGCGTGGGCGCGGGGGCGGGCACTGCATGACCTGCCCGATCTCGCGGGACCCGCTGGACTGAGCGCGCCGGGGCCGACGTGGGCGAGGGGCCGGACCGCCACCGGGACACCGACCGCAGGGTGCTGGTGTGGTCGCTCGGTGCCTCGGCCGCCCTCGGCACGACGGGGCTGGTCTGGGGGCTGCTCGCCGGCGCCGACGTGATCGTCTTCGACGGCGTCTACACGCTGGCGAGCATCGCCCTGTCGGCGGGGTCGCTGCTGGCCTCGCGGGCGGCGAGCGCCGAGCCCACTCGCCAGTTCCCGTACGGGCTCTCCGCAGCGGTGCCGTTGGCGGTCGTCGTCCAGGGCGCCGCGCTGGCCGCCACCCTGCTCTACGCGGTCGTCGCGGCCGTGCAGACGGTCATCGCGGGTGGTTCGGGCGCGACCCAGGTCACGCTCCTGGTCTACGGCACGGTGTCGGCGCTCCTCGGCTGGCTGGTCGTGCGGCTGCTCGGCCGGCTCGGGGTCGGCACCGACCTGGCGGTCGCCGAGGTGGTCGGCTGGCGTGCCGGTGCGGTCCTCAGCGTCGTGGTCGCGGTCGGCGGCGGCGTGGGGCTGCTGATGGAGCGTGCCGGCCTGGACACCGCGGCGGACTACGTCGACCCCGTCCTCGTGCTGGTCGCGGTCGCCGTCGTGTCGCCGATGCCGGTGCGGCTCGTGCGGGACGGCATGGTCGAGCTGCTCGAGGGCACGCCGGCGCCGGAGGTCGTCGCGCACCTGCGCGGGATCGTCGACGACGTCCAGCGGGAGTTCGGCCTCCCCGCGCCGACGGTGCGCGCCACCAAGCTCGGCCGACGACTGTACGTCGACGTCGTGTTCGTCGTGCCGCACGGTGACTGGGACGTCGACGCCGAGGACGACGTCCGACGGTCCGCCGTCGGCAGGCTCCGGAAGTTGCCCTTCGACGTCTGGGCGAACGTCGAGCTGACGGCCGACGCAGAGCTGGTCCCCTGAGGGCCCACGCGTCACGACGGCTGCCGGACTGGAGGGCTGCCGGAATAGTGGTGGCCCAGGTCACTGTTCGACCCGTCGTGACCCTCCTGACGCGCGCCACCGCCTTCCTCCACGAGCTCGACGTCCTCGAGGCCCTCGAGGCCGCGACCGCCGTGCAGGTGGTCCTCGCGCGCGAACCCGGCCGGCCGTGGCGCGGCTGGGTGGTGCAGCTGGGTCACGACCTGTACGTGCGCGCCGCGCCAGGCGCGGCCCTGGGCACCGCCGGTCGTGCTCACCTCCAGGTCGACGGCACCCGGCAGCCCGTGGTGCTCGCGGAGGTGGCCCCGGAGCTGCACGGGTTGCTCGACGACGCCTACCTGGCGAAGTACGGCCGGTGCGCGCCGGAGAAGGTCGGCGCCGTCACGTCCGACGTCGCCGCCGCGGGCACGTTCCGCGTGCGGCTGCGGCGCGCGACCTGGGCCGAGCGGATCGCCGAGGCCGTCGACGCCGGGCGCCTCGCCCGGCGCGCGCGGCGTGCGCCGGAGCCCTGCCCGAGCTGCTAGGCCGGCTCGGCGACCCGTTCGAGGCGGGCGTCGAGCATCCGCTCGGTGGCGTCGACGGTGGCGAGGGTCGACGCGTCGTGCGACACCAGCAGGGTGGCCGCGCCCAGCTCGCGGGCCAGGCCCGTGATCAGCTCGACCACCCGGGTGCCCCGCTCGTGGTCCAGGGCCGACGTCGGCTCGTCGACCAGCAGCACCTCCGGCCGCCCGACGAGGGCGCGCGCGATCGCGACGCGCTGCCGCTGCCCGCCCGACAGCTGCGCGGGTCGCTTGCCCGCGTGGTCGGCCACGCCGACGGCGTCCAGCAGCTCCAGCGCGCGGGCGCGCACGCTCGCCGGCCGACGTCCGCGCAGGTGGGCGTGCAGCTCCAGCTGCTCCAGCGCGGTGAGGGAGCCCAGCAGCTGCGGCGACTGGAACACCATCCCGATGCGGTCGAGACGGGCCCGGGTCGCGTCCGCGACGCTCGTGGTGGGCGTGAAGACGACGTCGTCGCCGAAGCGCACCGCACCGCTCGTCGGGTTGGTCAGCCCGGCGGCCACGGCCAGCAGGCTGGACTTGCCGGCGCCGGACGGGCCGAGCAGCGCGGTCGTCGTGCCGGCGGGGACGGTGAGGTCGACGTCGTCCACGGCGGTGAGGGTGCCGTCGCCGTCGGGGTAGACGAGGGTGATGCGGTCGAGGCGCAGGTCCATCGGGGTCCTCCTGTGCTGTCTGTGCTGTCTGTGCGAGCGGTGTCAGCGCGCCGCGAGCGCGGCGTGCGGGTCGATGCGGGTGATGCGCGCGATCGAGACGGCGGCGCCCGCCAGGCCGAGCAGCACCAGCGCGGCGGCCGGGACCAGCGTCGTCGCCGTCGTCACGACCACCGGGACGACGTCCGGCAGCAGCGCCGCCCCCGCGACCGTGAGACCGGTGCCCACCGCCACGCCGCCGACCAGCAGCACCGCCGCCTGCCCGAGCGCGTCGCGCAACAGGCAGCGGGTCGAGGCCCCGAGCGCCTTGAGCACCGCGACGTCGCCCGAGCGGCCGATCGTCCAGACGGTGAAGAACGCGCCCACCACCAGCGCGGAGATGACCAGCAGGAACGCCTGCATGGTCGACAGCGACGTGTTCTCGCCGGCGAACGACGCCACCGCCGAGCGCGCGTCCGACGTCGTGACCGTCGTCGTGCCGAGCGTGGCGTCCGCGTCGGCCAGGGCGGCGTCGACCGTGCCGTCCGCCGTGGTGAGCGCGACGACGGTCGCGACGTCGTCGTCGCCGGTCGCGCCGCGCGCGCCGACCGCCTGCCAGTCCTCGAGCGTGGTCCACACGACCGGGGTGTGCGAGAACGACTCGTCGGCGTCGACCGTGGTCGCGACCGTGAGGTCGGCGCCGCCGAGCGTGACGGTGTCGCCGGCGCCCGCGCCGAGCGCGTCGGCCGCCCCGGGCGTGAGCACCACCGTGCCGGGGTCGACGTCGACCCCGCCCGGCACGAGGCCCGAGCCGTCCGTCACGCCCAGCGCCGTGACGGACGCCGTCGTGCTGTCCGAGCCGGCGCGCGTCGTCGCGAGGCCCAGCGGCTCGGCCGACTCCACGCCGGGCACGTCGGCCCAGCCCTCCCACTGCTCGCTCGTCACGCGGGACGCCGTGAACTCGGGGGAGTCGCCGGCGGCGGGCATCGAGAACGCGAGGTGGTCGGCGGGCAGGTCGGTGACCGCCGACGTCGACTCGCGGGCCAGGCCCGCCGTCAGGGACGCGAGGAACGTGACCAGGAAGGTGATCAGCACGATCACCACGGACATGAGGACGAAACGGCCGCGAGCGTGGCGCAGGTCGCGCAGGGCGACGAACACGGGAGGACCTCCGGGGTCGAGGGGACGGGGTTGACTCCAGCCTCCGTGGCACGCCGCCCGCGATCATCGGGACCCGGGGTGATCCTGCGGCGTCGAAGGGTGGCCTCCGCGCTCCACCTTTCGGACGATGCGCCGGCGCGTCGCGCGGCTACCGTGGATCGGGTGATCCACCGCCCCCCGCCGTCGGCGACGCGCGCCCTGATCCTGGGGCTCGACGTCCTGCTCGCGGCGCTGGCCGTGGTCGCCGTCGTCCAGGCCCCGGCCGGGCGGACGTGGCCGTCCGTCGTGGTGGCCGCGGTGCTCGTCGCCGTGTACGTCGCGGGGCGCCGGGTGGTGCGCGTGCACGACCGGTCCGTCGACACCCCGCGCGGCGCCTGGTGGCCGGACTCCGCGTGGATCGCCGCCCTCGTGGTCCCGTGGGTGGTGCTGCTGTGGCTCTCGCCCGCCGCCCTCTGGCTCGCCTTCCCGCTGATGATCCTGCAGATGCACGTGCTCGGGCCGCACCGCGGGGTCCTCGCCGTGGGTGTCACGACGGCGCTCGCCGTCGCCGAGGGTCTCCTGGTGCAGGCCGACGCCGACGACCCGTGGACCGGGTTCGTGCTCGGCCCCGTGCTGGGCGCCGCCGTCGCCGTGGGCGTCGTGCTCGGGATCGAGGCGTTCGTCCGCGAGTCCCAGACCCGGCAGCGGACCGTCGAGGAGCTCACCGCGGTGCGCCAGCACCTCGCGCAGGCCGAGCGGGACCGGGCCGTCACCGACGAGCGCGCCCGCCTCGCGCGGGACATCCACGACACCCTGGCCCAGTCGCTGTCCGCCATCGAGCTGCTCCTGCGGGCCGCCGAGGACGCCGTCGGCACCGACGACGCGAGGGCCCGCGACCTCGTCGGCCAGGCGCGCGTCGCCGCCCGCGACAGCCTCGCCGAGGCGCGCCGCGTCGTGCAGGACCTCACGCCGCCCGACCTCGACCGCACCACCCTCGTCGCCGCGCTGCGCCGCGTGGCCGCGCGGCAGCCGCTGGACGTGTCCGTGCGCACCGCCGGCGACGTCCGGCCCCTGCCCGTGCCCGTCGAGACGGCGCTGCTGCGCGTCGCCCAGTCCGCGCTCGCCAACGTGGCGCAGCACTCGGGCGCCGGCCGCGCCCGGCTCACGCTCACCTACGAGCGGGACACCGTCACCCTCGACGTCGTGGACGACGGTCGCGGCTTCGACCCGGAGGCCGTCGCGGGCGCCGCGGGGGCCCCCGGTCGCGGCTTCGGGCTGCCGTCCGTCCGGTCGCGGGCGCGCGAGCTGGGTGGCACGGTCGCGCTCGAGACCTCGCCGGGCGCGGGCACGGCCCTGGCGGTCACGCTGCCGGTGGAGGTGCCATGATCGACGTCGTGCTCGCGGACGACCACCCCGTGGTGCGCGCCGGGCTGCGGGCCGTGGTGGACGGGCAGCCGGACATGCGCGTGGTGCACGAGACCGGCACCGCCGAGGACCTCCTCGCCTGGCTCGACGACGGCGGGCGGGCCGACGTCGTCCTGCTCGACCTGCGGTTCGGCGACGCCGGCCCGGGCCGGACCCGGCTCGGCGGCGCCGAGGCGACCGGCACCGTGGTCCACCGGCACGCGACGCCCGTGCTCGTCGTCACCACCTACGGCACGGACGCCGACATCCTCGCCGCCGTGGAGGCGGGGGCCACCGGCTACCTGCTCAAGGACGCGCCCACGGAGGAGCTGGCCCGCGCCATCCGCTCCGCCGCCGCCGGCGAGGTCACCCTCGGGGCCGACGTGCAGCGCCGGCTCCTCGGCCGCATGCGGTCGCCGGGCGAGACGCTCAGCGCTCGCGAGCTCGAGGTGCTGCGCCTCGTCACGGCCGGCCGGTCCAACGACGCCATCGCGCGCGAGCTCTTCGTCTCCGTCGCCACCGTGAAGTCCCACCTGGCGCACATCAACACCAAGCTGGGCACCCAGTCGCGCACCGAGGCCGCCGCCGTCGCCCGCGAGCGTGGGATGCTCTGAGGCCGCGAGCCGGGCTAGCGTCGCCTCGCATGACGCTCGACGAGATCTGCGAGAACGTACGCTTCCTCAGCACCGCCCAGGGGTGGGCACAGGACGACCCGTCGGCGCGGATGCTGCACCTGGTGTCCGAGGTCGGGGAGGTGGCCGACGCCCTCCGCGCCCTCCAGTCCGCGGAGGCGGTCGACGTCGAGGACGCGAGGTCAGCCCTCGGCCTGGAGATCTTCGACGCGATCTGGAACCTCTGCGCCTTGGCGAACACCACCGGCGTCGATCTGACGGAGGCAGCGACCGCAAAGATGCGGATCAACGCCGCGCGGACGTGGCCGAGGAACCCGAGCGAGGCAGGGGCGTCCCCCTCGGAGGGGTGAGCGGACCCTGCGGCTCAGAACGGTGGGTCGCCCGGGTCGGGCGGCCGGTTCGCCGGGCCTGGTGCGTCCGGCGCCTCGGTGGGGACGAGCTCCCGACCGGTGAGGTCGAGGGGATCGGCGACCGGGTCGCGGGACACCCGGCCGGTGGGTGACGTCCAGACGAGGGTGCCGTCGGGCTCCTGGGCCGCGGTCCATCGTGTCTCGTGCTTCATCACGTGATGGCGCCGGCAGAGGTGAGCCAGGTTGTCTGCCGTCGTCCGTCCGCCGTCGGCCCACGCGACGGTGTGGTCGACGTCGCAGCGGGGTGCGGGGCGGGTGCAGCCGGGGAACCGGCAGGTGCCGTCGCGGGCCTCGAGGTAGCGGCGCAGCGCTGCCGGGACGGCGTACGTGCCGGGGTCGGTGGTCAGCAGCTCGCCGGACACCGGGTCGACCAGCAGCCGCCGCAGCGACGGCGCCCGGGCGGTGAGGAACGCCGCGACCTCGGGATCGATCGCGCCGTGCCCCGTCAGCTCGGCGGCGTCGTCGGAACGGCCGAGCAGCGCCATCACCGGCACCGTGACCTGCACGCGGGGGACGATCCTGCGGGCGTGGTCGGCGAGGTCCGGGACGGGGCCGACCGTCAGCTCGCCTGCGCCGGGCCGCGTTTCGTCGGAGGTGTCGGCGCCGGACAGCAGGAGGGCGGCGTACGCGTCGGCGCGGAGCTGGGACAGCGTGCGAGGGTCCCCGGCGTCACAGGCGGTGCGGGCTGCTGTGGTGAGCCGGTCGTGGACGGCGTGGGCGGTGGTGGCGGGGAGGTAGGCGCTGAGCCAGGCCATGCCGTCGGCGGCGGGGTCGACGAACACGCCGCGCTTCGCCGCTGCCCTCGCGTGCCGCAAAGTGAACGGTTCCGGGTGCGCGCGGTCACGGGCGCGGCGCAGGTGGGCGCGGAACTGGGCCGGCGTGGCCGTCGCTGCCCGGGGCAGGGCCTCGGCCTGGACGGCGGCCCGCGCCTGGGCGTCGGGGAGATCGGCGAGCACGTCGGCCATCGCGGTCGCGTGGCGCGCCCCGATCCGGCCGCGGCACAGCTCGACCAGGGTGGCGGAACCGGACGAGGTGAGGGTCTGCGCCGTGTCGAGGAGGTGGTCGGCCTGCCGCTCGGAGACGTGCAGGGTGGCCGCGACGTCCGCGACGAACGCTCGCCGGGCCAGCTCGTGCGGTCTGGCGGTGCCGGCGCGCAGCACGCGGATCTGTTCGCCGGCGAGCAGGTCGGGCTCGCACCTGACGGCCGAGCGGCGCCCGCGCTCCACGGCGAGCAGCTTCTCGCCCTCGAGGGCGTCGATCCGAGCCTGGAGCCGTGCGACGTCGTCGAGGGCGGCGGAGACGTCGTGCACCGTCGTCGGACCGACCGGCGAGAGCGCGTCGTCCCACGGTGTGGTGACGACCGGCAGGTCGTCGTCGAGCACGTTGTCGAGCACGTCGTGGATCGTCGTGGCGGTCATGCCGGTGTC
>NZ_JBHXAW010000019.1:0-26416 GCF_042726645.1 Isoptericola sp. NPDC060257 | reverse complement strand
GATCGCTTGCTGGAAGGAGGAGGGTCAGCTGGGCGAGGCCTTGCCGTGCCGCCAGTAGCCGACGAAGTCGATCGCCGTCTTCGGCCACTGCCGGTCGTTCACCAGGTGCCGCCGCACGCCGGCCGCGAGCGCCTGTTCGCCGGCGACGAGCGCGTACCCGGCGCCCGCCGGCAGGTCGGCGCCGCGGACGACGTCGAGGGCGGCACGGCCGGGCACCTCGCCGAGGGCCGGGTCGTCGGCGGCGGCACGGTCGCGCTCGACCCACCGCAGGTCCACGCCGGCGGGGACGCGGAAGTCCTGCCGGTCGTCGGCGGTGGGCACCTCGACCACGGCGACGCCGCGCGCGTCGTCGGGCAGCGCCTCGCAGATGCCGGCGACGGCGGGCAGCCCGCTCTCGTCGGCGACGAGCAGTCGCCAGTCGCACGCGGCCTGGCGGTGGTGGTAGGTGCCCTGGTCGAGGATGCCGACCCGGTCCCCCGGGCGGGCGGACAGCGCGAAGCCCGCCCCCGGGCCGAGAGGCTCGTGGCCGCCGTCCGGTCCCGCGGACGCCGCGTCGTCGTGGCCGTGCAGCACGAAGTCGACGTCGATCTCGTGCAGCTCGGGCCGCGCCGCGCGGATCGTGTAGTTGCGCACCAGCGGGCGGCGGGCGCGCGGGGTCGCGAGGTACTGGGCGTACCAGCCGAGGTTCGACGTGCGCGTCGGGAGCTTCAGCGCGTCCTGGCCCGGGCGCGGCAGGAAGAGTCGGAACCACTGGTCGTCGCCCACCAGCGTGAGGCGGTCGATGTCGCCGATGCCGAGCGTGACCCGCTGCAGGTGCGGGCTCAGGCGCTTCGTCGTGACGACCTCGGCGACGAGGACGTGCGGGTCGACCGGCTTCGACAGCGTTCGGGTGCTCACGTCGGTAAGGTTAGGCGAACCTCACCTCGTTGACCAGCCCCTGTCCGGTGTCGCGGCCGGCCTCGTGCCCGAGACTGGGACCGTGCAGCCCCACCCTCGGTCGCGCGCGCTCCCCGCGCTCGCCCTGCTCCTCGCCCTCGGCGCCTGCACGCAGTCGGCGCCCGCGCCGACCGCCACGCCGAGCGCCACGCCGAGCGCGATGACGAGCGCGACGCCTTCCGCGGCCCCGACCGCGACCCCCCAGGAGCCGGTCCGGGTCGAGGTCACGGCCGGCGACGTGACGCTGGAGGTGTCGGTCCCCGGCGCGACTCCCGACCACCCGGGCGCGCACGTCACCCCGGACGAGCAGGCCGGCACGGCGACCGTGACCCTCGAACGGTCCGCGGTCGGCGACGCCGACCCCCCGACGATCACCCTGGTCTCGGGCGGCACGTTCGAGACCCGCGTCGACGGCAGCGTCACGGTACGCAGCGACGGCACGGCGGTCGGCGGACTGTCCGCCCCGCGGGGCGCACGCCTGACGGCGGTCGACGGCTCGCGCCTGGAGGTCCGCACGACGGGCGGCACGGACCACGAGGGCAGAGAGGACGACGAGGACCACGGCGACCTCTCGACGGTCCTCGGCACGTCGTCGGTCGCGAGCACGGACTGGGGCGACCGCGAGGGCGGCCGGTCCCTCGCCGTCGTGCCGACGGTCTGGGCACGCGAGGCCGGGCAGGCCGGCACAGACCTGGTCTGGGCCGAGCTGGTGGCGGCAGACCCGGGGGTCGACACCGCGACGATGCACGACCAGCTCGAGTGCCACGCGTTCGGCGCACCGGACAAGGACTCGTGGAACCTGGAGCCGTGGCGGCCGGACGTCGGGCTGGTCGCGACCATGGCCGCGCGCTGCAACCCGACCCCCTGACCCGCTTGACATATTCCGATATAGGCATAGGTTGGGCTCATGGCACGCGCAGCGACGACGACGGATGCGTTCAACGCGGTGGCCGAGCCCCGGCGCCGCGAGATCCTCGACGCGCTGGCGCAGCAGGAACGGGGCGTCGGCGAGCTCGCCGAGCTGCTCCGCGTCGCCCAGCCCGTGGTCTCCAAGCACCTCAAGGTGCTGCGGGAGGTCGGGCTGGTCGAGGTCCGCGACGACGGCCGTCGTCGCCTCTACCGCACGGACGCCCGGCCCCTGCAGGAGATCCACGCCTGGGTCGGCCGGTACGAGCGGCTGTGGGAGGAGCGGTTCGAGCTCATCGACGAGCTGCTCGACACCCTGGACGACCCGCCGGGCACCCGCCCGGACCAGCCCCCGGATCCCCGAGGAGATCGATCATGACCAGCACCACCACCGGCACCGCCGTCCTGACGCTGCCGAACGACACCGACATCCAGGTCGTGCGCCGGTTCGCCGCCCCCGCGGCCGACGTCTGGCGCGTGTTCACCGAGCCCGAGCTGATCGCGCGCTGGTGGGCGGGCAGGCGGGGCACCGTCACGAGCGTCGAGATCGACCCCCGTCCCGGCGGTACCTACCGCTACGTGATGCAGGCCGACGGCGGGTTCGAGGTCGCCTTCCACGGCGAGTTCACCGAGGTGGTCCCGCCGGAGCGCCTGGTGCACACGGAGGTCTTCGAGGGCATGCCCGACGGCGAGGCCGCGGCGACCCTGAACACCTACACGTTCGCGGAGGAGGACGGCGCCACCACTCTCACGCTCGTCACCCGCGCGCCGAGCAAGGAGGTCCGCGACGCGATCGTCGAGTCCGGCATGGAGGGCGGGCTGCAGGAGGGCTTCGACCTCGTCGACGAGCTCGCGGCCGCCCTCGCCTCCCGCTGACCCGAGCGCCGAACAGGCGGGTGCCACCGGTACGCGACCGCATCGAGGCCGACACCGGTGGCAACCGCCTGTTCGGCAGCGGGGGCGCGGGGTCAGACGGCGGTGTAGCCGCCGTCGATCAGCCAGTACGCGCCGGTGACGAACGACGCGTCGTCCGACAGCAGGAACCGCACGACGCGCGCGACCTCCTCCGGTTCGCCGAGGCGGCCGAGCGGGTGCTTGGCGACGAGCGCCTCGCGGGCCTCGGCGGGGAGGCTCGACTCGACCAGCGGCGTCTTGATGTACGCCGGGCCGACCGCGTTGATGCGCAGCCCCTGCGGGCCGTACTCGGCGGCGGCGTTCTTCGTGATGCCGACGACGCCGTGCTTGGCGGCCGTGTAGGCGCCGTTGCCGAGCGCCGCGACGGTGCCGTGGATCGACGCCATGTTGACGATCGCGCTCTCGCCGGCACCCCGCTCGAGCATCGCCGGGATCTGCGCCCGCATGCCGTACAGCACGCCGTTGAGGTTGATGTCGATGACCCGGTCCCAGTCGTCGAGGTCGGTCTCCCCCGCCGGCGCCTGCGTGCCGCCGATGCCCGCGTTGTTCACGGCGTAGTTGAGCCCGCCGAACGTGGCCTTCGCGAACTCGACGGCCTTGGCGGAGTCCTCCTTCACCGCGGTGTCCTGCTCGAACGCCGCGGCCTCGCCGCCCTCGGCGACGATCTCGTCGGCCACGCGCTGCGCGGCGTCCAGCCGGACGTCGGTGACGACGACCCGGACCCCGTGCGCCGCGAGCTCCTTGCTCACCGCCTCGCCGATGCCCGAACCGCCGCCCGTCACGAGCGCCACCCGACCCGCGAGACTGCTGCCTGCCGCCATGTCCGTACTCCTTCGCACCACGCCCCGACGGGCAGGGACGCGGTCTGCGTGACGACGGCCCGGACGGGACGAACGACCGCCCCCGTCACCTTCGTGAGAGAGGGGCGCTGACCCTTCGACCGTAAGCCCGCGCGCCGGGCGCCGAGGCCCGGTCGCCCCCGAGAGTGACGCACTAGACGCCGGGGTCAGCCTCCTGCGCGGTCCGGCGCAGGGCGGCCTCGACGTCGGCGACGACGCCGGCCTCCTCGTCCGCGGTCAGCCCGGTGACGTGCGCGTCGGGCGCCGCTCGGAGCCACGCCAGCGTGTCTCGTGCCGTCTCCTCGACCGGCCGCGACGCGAGCCCGGCCGCCGCCGCGGGCGCGGCGTCGTGCGCGGGCATCCCCGCGTACTCGGGCCGCGGCAGCCACAGCGGCAGCGACCTCTCCCCCGACCAGGGCCGGACGTCGGCGGCCTCCAGGGCGGCGTCGTCCGCCCACACCCAGCGTGGCGCGGCGCCGACGCCGCGCGCCACCGCGGCGAGCAGCTCGCCCACCGCGGTCACCGGCCCGACGGCGTCGAAGGTCCCCTCCGTCCGCCGCTCGGCGAGGTCGACGACCCAGGCGGCGAGGTCGCGCACGTCGATCACCTGCACCGGGTCCGCGGGGTCGCCCGGCGACAGCACGTCGGCGGCGCCACCCGGTACCCGGGCCAGGCGCGCCGGCCAGTACGCGAACCGTCCGCTCGGGTCGCCCGGGCCCACGACGAGGCCGGGGCGCACGACGACGGCGGCGGCCGCACCGTCGCGGACGGCGTCCTCGCACGCGACCTTCATCGCTCCGTAGGCCTCCGGGTCCTCCGCCCCGTCGACGTCGTCCGGCTGCGGCTCGCGCAGCCGCCCGACGCCGGGCCCGCCCGGATCCGCGTCGTCCGCGTACACGTTGATCGTCGAGACGAACACCCAGTGCGCGTCGGGCAGCGCCGCGACCGCGCGCCGCACGTGCGACGGGGTGCGCGACACGTCCACGACGGCGTCGAAGCCCTCCGCCGCGAGGGCCTCCGGGAACGGGTCCGCACGGTCCAGCGGCACGTGCCGCACGCCCTCCGGCACCGTCCCCGACCGGCCGCGGTTCGCGGCCACCACCTCGTGCCCGCGCGCCGCGGCGTCCGCCGCGACCGCCCTCGACAGGAACACCGAACCACCCAGCACCAGGAGCCTCATGGCCCCACCCTGGCGCACCCCGACGCCGCCCGGCCCCGCCTTCTGCCCGCGGCAGAACGCCCGGGGACGCCGACGCGCTACCGTCCGTGCCATGACCGACGCGCTGCCCGACGGGCTGCCCCGATCCGTGCCCGTCCGCGCGGCGTTCGACGTGCTCGTGCGCTTCTCCCCCGCGGCACTCGTGCACCACGCCGTGCGCTCCACCCTCCTGGCGGCCGACCTGGGGCGGCGGCTGGCCCTCCCCGTCGACGACGAGGTGCTCGCCGTCGCGGGCCTCCTGCACGACACGGGCCTGACCGCCGGCTTCGACGCGCACGCGGAGCCGTTCGAGGTCGCGGGCGGGAACGTCGCGTGGGCCGTCGCCGCGGGCGCGGGCTGGTCGGTCGACCGTCGCGACCGGGTGGCGCGGGCGGTCGTCGACCACATGCTCGACGAGGACGACGTCCCGGCGGACGAGCGCCCGGAGGGGTACCTGCTCGCCCGGTCCACCGGCGCCGACGTCAGCGGCCGCGGCCTCGAGGCCTGGCCCACGACGCTCCTCGCCGACGTCGAGTCACGGTGGCCGCGGCTCGACTTCCGCGAGACCTTCAGCGCGTGCCTCCGGGACCAGGCCGCGCGCAAGCCCGCGTCGGTCGTCGCCGCCTACGTCGCCGCGGGCGGAGCCGACCGGGTGCGCTGAGCGCCGCCGGCGCCCGCCGCGAACTCACCCTCCGGACGCAGCCGGGGCAGCACCCGGGCCCACGTCGGGGGCATGGCGCCGTCGTCCGGCAGCGGATGCTCGGGCGGCGCGGCCGCTGAGCGGTGCTCGCCGGTGAACCGCGGGCTCGGCCGCGCACGGCCACCCGTACCCGCGAGCGCGCCGCGGTGTCCCGCACGCCCGCCAGCTCGTCGACGGCGAGCGCGGCGAGCCACGGCGGCCCGGCGGTGGCGCGTCGAGGTCGTCGACCGCCCGGGCCGGGTCGCCCAGGTGCCGGCCGACCAGCAGGCCGCGCACGTACCGCAGCACGCTCACGGTCCGACACCACGGCGGCACGACAGCCCGGCCGCCGGCCGGCACCCCCGATCACCAGCGCTGCGCGACGTCCTCCGCCCAGCCGTCGAGGCCCTCGACGTCGAGGCGTGCGCCGTCGTCGGTCGTGACCCGGCCCGACCAGGTGCCGAAGCACTGGTGGGTGGACGACGCCACGACGCCGAGCTGGGTGCGGCTCACGCGGTCGTGGGCGGGGACGAAGGTGAGGTCCAGCCGTTCGCCGCGCACGCGCCACGGTTCCGTGTACGCGCCGCGGTCGAACGTCCAGTCGAGCTCGTCGTGGATCTTGTGGAGACGGCCGTCGACGAACAGCCCGTTCTCGGTGGTCGCGCCGGCGCGCGTCCACGTCCCGCCGAGCTGGAGCGCCACCTCGTGCCTCGTGCCGTCGCCCGCGACGCCCCGGCCGCACCCCACGCCCCACTGCCAGGTGGCGCGGTACGGCCAACGGCCCCGCCCGTGGTCGAGCACGGCCCACGCCCCCGCGGCCACCGGGTGCTCGACGCCGTCGAGCAGGAGCCGGCCGGTCGCGGGCCGCCCGACGTCCTTCACGGTGTACTGGAAGCGCCGTGGCGACCAGGGCACCACGACCCCGAGCAGGTCCCGGCCCGCCGGCCGGGGCACGGTCACGTCGAGGTCCACGCGCGCCGTCCGCGCCCGCAGGCGCGTGCCACCGGGCCCCTCGTCGACGGCGACCGCCACGGCCCGCGTGCGCGACCGCACGGGGCCGTCACCGAGGCGGCCGGGCAGCGTCGCCGACCGGTTCAGCGGGGCGATCGCGACGGCGTCGACCTCCTCGCCGGACGCCCGGTCCAGCACCCACACCTGGTGCAGCGCGGCGTAGTCCAGCGCGGACGTGGTGAGCGCGACGACATGGTCCGGCGTCACGACCGCCCAGTACTCCCACCGCTTGTTCCGGCCGAGCCCGCGCAGGCCCCGGCCGACGCCCGACGTGTCGTGCAGCGGCGCCCGCGACCACCCGACCGCGTCGGGGTTCAGGCGCCCGTCCGGGAGGCACAGGGCGACGTCGGCGGTGATCTCGTGCTCGGTCGGAGGCCCGGTCGGATGCTCGGTCGGATGCTCGGCCACGGGGCGAGGCTAGCGCCGCCTGCTAGCGTCCGGGCGTGCCCGACTCCTCCGCCCCCGCCGTCACCTTCCGCCTCGCGACCCGCGACGACCTGCCGCGCGTCGTCGAGCTCATCGCCGACGACGCCGTCGCCGCCGCCCGGACCGGCGTGTTCGGCCCCGCGCACGTCGCGGGCTTCGAGGCGGTCGACGCCAGCCCGAACGACGAGCTGGTCGTCGCCGAGCTGGACGGCGCGGTGGTGGGCTGCATGCAGCTGACGTTCGTGCCCGGCATCTCGCGCAACGGCGCGACGCGGCTCCTCGTCGAGGCGGTACGCGTCGACGCCGCGCTGCGCGGGCAGGGCCTCGGCCGGGCGCTCATGGAGCACGCCCACGAGCGCGGCCGCGAGCGCGGCTGTGTCCTCGCCCAGCTCACGTCGGACAAGCAGCGCCCGGACGCGCACCGGTTCTACCGGTCGCTCGGCTACGCGCAGTCGCACGAGGGCTTCAAGCTGCCCCTGTGACGTCGGGACCGGCGGCGTCCGCCGTGCCGGACGCCGCCGGGCGGCGCACGTCCCGGATGCCGACCATGCTCACCAGGCCGCCGAGCACGAGCAGCCCCGCGGTGACCAGCAGCGCGCGGTGGAACGACGCGACGTCGAGCACCCCGCCGAGGATGACGCCGGCGAACGCGACGGTGAGCAGCCCGGCCACGCGCGAGACGGCGTTGTTCACCGCGGAGGCGATGCCGGCGTCCGCGGGCGGTGCCGCCCCGAGGATCGCCGCCGTCAGCGGAGCGACCGTGATGGACAGGCCCAGGCCGAACACGAGCAGCCCCGGCAGCACCTGCGTGACGTAGTGGGCGCTCGCGTCCATCGTGAGGAGCAGCAGGTAGCCGGCGCCCGCGACCACCGGCCCGATCGTCATGAACCACCGCGCCCCGTACCGGGCGGCAAGGGTGCCGAAGCGCGTCGACAGCGCGAGCATCGCGAGGGTCGACGGCAGCTGCGCCACCCCGGCGGCGGTGGCCGAGTAGCCCGCCACCTGCTGCAGGAACAGGCCGAGCACGAACCCGCCGAGCGAGAGCGCCCCGTAGACGGCGAACGTCGCGACGTTGCCCCACGCGAAGTTGCGCGCGGCGAACAGGCGGGGCGGCATCATCGGGTCGCGCGCCCGCCGCTCGTAGACCACGAACGCGACCAGGAGCACCGCGCCGACGGCGACGGCGGCCCACGTCCGCTCGATGAGCCCGTACACGCCCGCCGCGAGGCCGGTCGCGGCGAGCACGGCGCCCGGCACGTCGAGCCGGCGCCCGGTGGTCTGGTGCACCTCGGGCACGGGCCGCAGCAGCACCAGCGTGACGACGACGACCGGCAGGTTGATCCAGAACACCCAGCGCCAGGACAGCAGGTCGACCAGGCCGCCGCCGACGAACGGGCCCACGATCATCGCCGTCCCGGTCCACGCCGTCCATCGTCCGATGGCGCGTCCCTGCGCCTCGCCCTCGAACGTCGAGATGATGAGCGCCAGCGAGCTCGGCACCAGCAGCGCCCCGGCCACCCCCTGCAGCAGTCGGGCGCCCACGAGCACCGGGCCGGTCGGCGCGAGCGCGCACAGCACCGACGCCGCGGCGAACCCCACCAGCCCCGCGACGAGCACCCGGCGCCGCCCGTACAGGTCCGACAGGGACCCCGCGAGCAGGATGAGCGAACCGAGCGTGACGAGGTAGCCGTCCACCACCCACTGCTGCAGGCTCAGGCGCGCCTCCCCCGAGCCGCCGAGCTCGTCGCCGATGGCGGGCAGGGCCACGTTCACGACCGTGCCGTCGAGGAACGACACGAACGAGGCCAGGATCGCGACCACCAGGACGCGGCTGCGCAGCCGCGCCTGCGTCGCGTCGGGCACGGACGGTGTGCTCACCGGATCACGGTACGGCGCAATGCCGGTGACGCGCCCGCCGCGGGGCGCTACCGTCACCGACGTGAGCAGCGACGCGAGACCAGAGTTCCGGCGCACAGCCATCACCGACGTCCCCGCCTCGAGACGCCTCGGCGCCGAGGCGTTCGGCGTGCCGTCCACGCCCGCACCCGACCCCGACCCGGCGGCCTGGCCCCTGCCGAACATCCGGCCCTGGGTCGCGACGGACGCGGGAGAGGTCGTCGCCGGGCTGGGCGTCCGGTCGTTCACGTCGTGGTTCCACGGTGCCCGGCTGCCCACCGCAGGCTTCGCGGGCGTCACCGTCGCCGCCGAGCACCGGGGCACCGGGCTGCTCCGCCCGCTGATGGAGGTCGCGCTCGCGGAGGCCCGCGCGCTCGGGGACGTCGTCTCGACGCTCTACCCGTCGTCGGCGGGCATCTATCGCGGGCTGGGCTACGAGGTGGTCGGCGCCTTCGAGGACGTGCAGATCCCGATGGCGGCGCTCGCGGCCGTGCCCCGGCCCGCCGAGGGCGTGCGCGCCCGGCGCGCCAGCGCCGCCGACGTCCCCGCCGTCCGGCGGGTGTACGAGCAGTGGGCATCCGCGCAGAACGGGCCGCTCTCGCGCGGCGAGACGCCGTTCACCATGGAGGCCGACGAGATGGTCGGGCCCGACGCCGAGTACACCGGCGTCAGCCTCGCGGTGCGCGGCGCGGGGTCGGACGAGGAGGTGCTGGGCTTCGCGAGCTGGTCGCGCGGCACGGGCTACGACCGCACCAACACCATCGAGGTCGACGACCTCGTCGCGCTCGTCCCCGACGCGGCCCGCGCCCTGTGGCGGGTGCTCGCCTCGTTCGCGTCGGTCGCGGGCGGGGTGCGGGTCTGCACGTCGGGCGGCTGGTCGGGGGCCGACGTCTCCCGCCTGGTGCTGCCCGACCACGCGGCCACCTCGGTGCCGCGCCCGTACATGCTGCGCCTGCTCGACGTGCCCGGCGCGCTCGGCGCCTCCCGGGTGGCCCCGGTGACGGCCCGCGTGCCGTTCGCCGTCGTCGACCCGCGGACGCCCGACCTCGAGGGCGCGTGGACCCTCGAGGTGGCCGACGGCGCGGTGCGCGTCTCGCCCGACGACGCCGCGGCCGCGGGCGACCGGCTGACGTTCACGTCCGCCGGGCTGGCCGCGACGTGGACGGGCGCGCAGTCGACGGCGAACGCCCGGCTCGCGGGCGGCGCCTCGGGACCCGACGCGCACGACGCCGTCTGGGACGCCCTGTGGGGCGGCCGCCAGGTGCACGTGCGCGACTACTTCTGAGGCGCTCTGCCGTGCCCGGCAGCTCTCCCGCCTCCACCACCCTGGCCCGCGCGCTCGCACCCCGCTTCGTGCTGCTCCTGCTGGCGGTCGTCGTCGCGCGCGTCGGACGGCTGGCCGAGCACCGGCTCCCGGACCCGGTCGGCGACGCGCTCGGCGACGTGCTGGCCGCGGCCCTCGTCGCCGTCCTCGTCCTGGTCGTCCGCCCCGGGATGCGCCCGCTCACGGCGGGCCTGACCGGGTTCGCGCTGTGCGCGGCGGTCGAGCTGCTGCGGCTGACCCCGCTGCCCGGCGCGCTCGCCGAGCGGTGGCCCGCCCTCGCCCCGGTGCTCGACCCCGCGTTCTCCGCGACGGTCCTGCTCTGGTCCGCGGTGGGCGTCGCCGTCGGCGTGGCGGCGGGCGTCGCCCTCGTGCGCGCCGTCGCCCGGCGCGGGCGCGCGGGGACTATTAACCATACCTAGAGGTAGGTATGGTGGCCGCATGAGCACGTCGACCGATGCGCGCGACCGCCTCGTCGCCGCCGCGCAGGAGATGTTCGCCGCCCAGGGCGTGGGCGCCACCAGCCCCCGCCAGGTCCTGGCGGCCAGCGGTGTGGGGCAGGGCAGCCTGTACCACCACTTCCCGACGAAGCACGACCTCGCCGCGGCCGCCGTCGGCGCCACCGTCGAGAGCGCGCTCACCGCCGCGCGCCGCGACCTCGAGGGCACGACGCCGGCACTCGACCGCGTCGTCGCCTACGTCGAGCGCCCCCGCGACGCCCTGGCCGGCTGCAAGATCGGTCGTCTCACCAGCGACCAGGCCGTCATGGACGACGACGGCCTGCGCGACGTCGTCACCGCCTACTTCGTCCGCCTGCTCGACGTCGTCGCCACGACCCTGCGCGAGGCCGGCCTGCCCGACGACGCCGCCCGCGACCGAGCCCACGCCGCCGTCGCGATCGTGCAGGGCGGCTACGTGCTCGCCCGCGCCACCGGCGACCCCGACGCGATGCGGGCCGCCGTGCGCGGGTTCGCCGCGCTCCTGACCGACCTTCCCGACGACCGGCACACCGACCACACCGAGGAGACCACGTGACCTTCCGCGAGCGCCTGCGCGCCCTGCCGACCTTCCCGCCCGGGCTGCCGCCGTTCGGCGTCGACCTGGACGATCTCGCCACCGCCCCGGCCACGCCGCAGGAGCTCTTCGCGCAGTGGTTCGACGACGCGCTCGCCGCGGGCATCGGCGCCCCGCACGCGGCGACCCTGTCGACGGCGGACGCCGGGGGCCACGTGCACGCGCGCACCCTCGTGATCAAGGACGTCACCGCCGACGGCTGGTGGTTCGCCGGGCAGGCGACCAGCCCCAAGGGCCGCGACCTGGCCGAGAACGCGCACGCGGCGCTCACCGTGTTCTGGCGCGAGCTCGGCCGGCAGGTCCGCGTCACCGGACGCGCCTCCTCGGCCGGCCCCGAGGCGGGAGCGGCGGACTTCCGCGCCCGCCCGGACGGCTCGCGCGCCGCCGGGCTCGTCGGCCACCAGAGCGAGCCGCTCGGCTCCCGCCAGGAGTACTGGGACGCCTTCGCCGCCCGCCTCGTGGGCACCCGGGAGGATCCCGCCGTCGTCGCCCCCGCCTGGACCGCCTGGGTGCTGACCCCCGCCACCGTCGAGTTCTGGGCGGCGAGCGACGACAAGGGCCAGTCCCGCCTCCGCTACCGCGCCACCCCGAGCGCCCCGACCGAGACCGACGCCTGGACCAAGGAGCTGTTGTGGCCGTGACGACCCCTGACACCACCCTCGCGCACGCCCTGGACGACGCGGACGCCGCGCTCGCCGCCCTGATCGACGTCGTCCGCACCCTGCCCGAGGGCTCGGGCACCGACCCGTCGCCCCTGGACGGGTGGAGCCGCGGGCACGTGCTGTCGCACGTGGCGAACGTCGGCGCCGCGCTCGCCCGGCAGGCGGAGCACGCCGCGCGCGGCGAGAAGATCGCGCCCTACGACGGCGGGCAGGTCGGCCGCGACGCCGCCATCGAGGCGGGCGCGGGCCGCACGGCGGCCGAGCACGCCGCGGCGCTCGAGGCCTCGCGCGCCCGTCTCGCCGCGGCCTGGCCTTCGCCTGGCGACGCCCTCTGGGCCGCCCCGGTCGCCTACCGCGACGGGGTGCTGACGGACGCCCTGCTCGCCTGGTGGCGCGAGGCGCGCATCCACTCCGTCGACGCGACCGCCGGCCTCGGCGACCGCTCCCTCGGGTACGGCACGTGGGACGACGCGTTCTGCGCGCACCTGCGGGAGTTCCTCGCGGTGCGGCTCCCGGCGGACGACGGCGGGCGCGAGCTCGTCGGCGAGCCGCGCGACGTCGCCGCGTGGCTCGCCGGTCGCACGCCCGCGGGGCCCGTCTCGGCGCTCCGGGACGGCGTCGCCGCGCCGCTGCCCGCGCTCGGCCCGTGGCCGTCGTCGGCGGCGCCGAGGCCCTGACCTGCGGCGGCGCCCGGCAGTCGGTGTGACCCACGTCACTGCAGGTCAGAGGCCCGTGTGAGGTTGCTCTCATTCTTTGTGACAGTTTTCACGCGCGGCGTATGGTGAGCCGGTGACTTCGAGTGCTACGACTGCTGGGGCCCCCACAGGGGCCGACGTCGACGTCGTCCTCATCGGCGGCGGAATCATGAGCGCCACGCTCGGCACGCTGCTCCAGCAGCTCGAGCCGTCGTGGTCCATCCGGATCTACGAGCGCCTGGACGACGTGGCGCAGGAGTCCTCGAACCCGTGGAACAACGCGGGCACCGGGCACGCCGCGCTCTGCGAGCTCAACTACACGCCCGAGCGCAAGGACGGCTCGATCGACATCACCAAGGCGGTGGCGATCAACGAGCAGTTCGAGATCTCGCGCGAGCTCTGGCAGCACCTGCTCGCCACCGGCCGCCTCAAGGACGACTCGTTCCTCAGCAACACCCCGCACATGACGTTCGTGCGCGGGGAGAAGAACGTGGACTACCTGCGCCGCCGGTACGAGACGCTGCGCGTGCACCCCCTCTTCCGCGACCTCGAGTACAGCACCGACCGCGCGACCGTCGGCCGCTGGGCGCCGCTCCTGACCGCCGAGCGGGACGCCGACGAGCCGATCGCCGCCACCCGCGCGACGTCGGGCACCGACGTCGACTTCGGCAACCTCACCCGTCAGCTCGTGGACGGGCTCGTCGCGAACGGCGCCGAGCTCAAGCTGCAGCACGAGGTCAAGAGCCTCAGGCGCACCAAGGACGGCCGCTGGCGCCTGCGCGTCAAGGACCGCTCCTGGAACGCGCGGAACCGCACCAGCACCGTCACCGCGAAGTTCGTCTTCGTCGGCGCCGGCGGCGGCGCGCTCCCCCTGCTCCAGTCGGCCGGCATCCCCGAGATCAAGGGCTTCGGCGGCTTCCCGATCTCGGGCGAGTTCCTGCGCACCGACAACCCGGAGCTCGTCGCCCAGCACCAGGCCAAGGTGTACGGCAAGGCCGACGTCGGCGCCCCGCCGATGTCCGTGCCGCACCTCGACACCCGCGTGGTCGACGACAGGACGTACCTCATGTTCGGCCCCTACGCCGGCTTCAGCCCCAAGTACCTCAAGAAGGGCAAGTACCTGGGCCTGATCACGTCGCTGCGCGCCAACAACGTCACGTCGATGCTCGGCGCGGGCCTCAAGAACCTCGACCTCACGCAGTACCTCGTCGGCCAGCTGATGGCCGCGCCCGAGACCAAGTTCCAGGCGCTGCAGCAGTTCATGCCGACCGCGCACCCCAAGGACTGGGAGAAGCTGACGGCCGGCCAGCGCGTGCAGGTCATCAAGCGCGACGCCGACGGCAAGGGCGTGCTCCAGTTCGGCACCGAGATCGTCACGGGCGCCGAGGGCTCCATCGCCGGCCTGCTGGGCGCCTCGCCGGGCGCCTCGACCGCGGCCTCTGCGATGGTCGACCTGCTCGAGCGGTGCTTCCCGTTCCGGTTCACCAAGTGGCGCCCCGAGCTCGCCTCGGTCATGCCCAGCCTGGACGGCGTGCCCGCCGACGCCAGCACGATCGACGCGACGCCGGTCCCGGACTCGCCGTCGTACCTCCACGCCGACGGCGTCCTGGACGCCGCGGTCTACGAGTCGCAAGCGGACTCCCGCTTCTGAGCTCGACCCTCCTCGGCGGCGTCAGAGAGCCTGGACGATCTTGTCCACCTGCTCCCTGGCGTCGCCGAAGAGCATCCGGGTGTTCTCGCGGAAGAACAGCGGGTTCTGCACGCCGGCGTAGCCGGTGGCGAGAGACCGCTTGAACACCACGACGTCGCGCGCCTTCCACGCCTCGATGACGGGCATGCCCGCGATGGGTGACGACGGATCGTCCTGCGCCGCCGGGTTCACCGTGTCGTTCGCGCCGATGACGAGCACGACGTCGGTGCCGGGCAGGTCGGGGTTGACCTCGTCCATCTCGAGCACCAGGTCGTAGGGCACGCGCGCCTCGGCCAGCAGCACGTTCATGTGGCCCGGCAGCCGCCCCGCCACGGGGTGCACGCCGAACCGGACGGTCACGCCGCGCGCCCGCAGCCGCTCGGCGAGGTCCGCCACCGGGTGCTGGGCCTTCGCCACCGCCATGCCGTACCCGGGCACGACGACGACCGAGCGCGCCGCGGTGAGCAGCCCCGCCACCTCGTCCGGCGACGTCTCGCGCACCTCCCCCGCCTCCTGCGTGCCGCCGCCGGGGCCGCCTGTCGCCCCCGCGCCGAAGCCGCCGAGCACGACGGACCAGAACGACCGGTTCATCGCCTTGCACATGAGGTAGCTGAGGATCGCGCCGGAGGCCCCGACCAGGGCACCCGTGATGATGAGCAGGTCGTTGCCGAGCGTGAAGCCCGCCGCCGCCGCGGCCCAGCCGGAGTACGAGTTGAGCATCGACACCACGACCGGCATGTCCCCGCCGCCGATCGCGGCGACGAGGTGCCAGCCGAGCGCCAGCGCGACGAGCGTCATGAGCAGCAGCGGCAGGACCGCGGCCCCGTCGTCGTCCGCGCTCACGAACCAGGCCAGCAGGCCGGCGGACGCGACCAGCGCCAGCAGGTTGAGCGCGTGCCGGCCGGGCAGCGTGAGCGGCGCCGAGGGCAGCCGCCCGGAGAGCTTGCCGAACGCCACGACCGAGCCCGTGAACGTCACCGCGCCGATGAGCACGCCGAGGAACACCTCCACGCGGTGCACGGTGTCACCGCCCGCCGCCGCGGCACCCACGGGCTCCGCGAGGAACGAGCCGTAGCCCACCAGCACCGCCGAGAGCCCCACGAACGAGTGCAGCAGGGCGATGAGCTCCGGCATCTGCGTCATCTCGACGCGCCGCGCCCGCCACGACCCCACCGCCGCGCCCACGACCAGCACCAGCAGGATCAGCCCCGCCGTCACGGGCCACGGGCGCTGCGACCGGTCGAGTGCCAGCGCGATCGTCGCGACGATCGCCAGGCCCATCCCGAGCATCCCGAGCACCGTGCCGCGTCGTGCGGACTCCTGCGCGGACAGCCCCGCCAAGGACAGCACGAACAGCAGCCCCGCGATCACGTACGCGGCCTGCGCGACCGACGTCACCGTCATGACGCCTCCCCGCCCGGGGTCTCCCGACGGAACATGCCCAGCATCCGGCGGGTCACGAGGAACCCGCCGAACACGTTGACGCTCGCGAGCGCGGCGGCCACGACGGCGAGCGTCGTGACGAGCGGCGACGAGTCGCCGATCTGCAGCAGCGCGCCGACCATGATGATGCCGCTGATGGCGTTGGTCTGGGCCATGAGCGGCGTGTGCAGCGCGTGCGTGACGTTCGAGATCACGTAGAAGCCCACCACCACCGCGAGCGCGAACACCGTGTAGTGCCCGACGGCGTCCGGCGGCGAGACGGCGATCAGCAGGCCTGCGGCCACGGCGCCGAGCGCGCCCAGCACCGTGCGGCGCATCCCGCGGCGACGGCGCTCGGCCCCGGGGTCGACGGGAGCAGGCTCGGGCGGCGCGGGCGCCGGGGCCGGCGGCGGCGCCGCGGACACCGCGACGGGCGGGGGCGGCCACGTCACCGCGCCCTCGTGGGTCACCGTCATGCCGCGGACCACCGGGTCGTCGAGGTCGAGCACCACGCGGCCGTCCCTGGCCGGCGTGAGCAGCGTGAGCAGGTTGACCACCACGGTGCCGAGCAGCCGCGAGCTGTGCTGCGGCAGCCGCGCGGCCAGGTCGGTGTACCCGAGCACGACGACCCCGCGGCCGGTGACCACCCGCTCCCCCGGCATCGTGGCCTCGCAGTTGCCGCCGCCGGGCGCGGCGAGGTCCACGACCACGGAGCCGGGGCGCATCGCGTCGAGCATCGCGCGCGTGATCGTCGTCGGCGCCGTGCCGCGCACGAGCGCGGTCGTGACGACGACGTCCGCCCGCGCGGACTGCTCCGCGTACGCGCGCAGGGCCGCGGCCTCCTGGTCGGCGCTCTGCGCGCTCGCGTACCCGTCGGCGCTGACCTGCTGGACGGCGTCGTCGGCGCGCACGACGCGGGCGCCGAGCGACTCGATCTGCTCGGCCGCCTCGGGCCGCACGTCGAACGCGTGCACCTCGGCGCCGAGGCTCACCGCGGTGCCGATCGCGGCCAGGCCGGCCACGCCGGCGCCGATGACGAACGCCCGCGCGGGCGGGGTGCTGCCCGCGGCCGTCACCTGACCGGTGAACATGCCGCCGAACTCCTCGGCCGCCTCGACCACCGCGCGGTAGCCGGCCACGTTGGACAGCGCCGACAGGACGTCCAGGGCCTGCGCGCGCGAGATGCGCGGCACCGTGTCGAGGGCCAGCGCCGTCACGCCGCGGGCGGCGAGCGCCGCCAGCAGGTCGGGGCTCGTCGGCGGGGCGAGCTGCGCGACGAGCGTCGCGCCCGGCCGCATCAGGTCGAGCTCGGCGAGGCCCGGCGCGTGCAGCGTGACCACGACGTCGGCCGCCCACACGTCGGCGCGGTCCGCGACGCGGGCCCCTGCCGCCACGTAGTCGTGCGCGGGCAGGCGCGCGCCGTCCCCCACCCCGGGCTCCACGACGACGTCGTGCCCGAGGTCGACGAGACGACGGACCGCGTCCGGGGTGACGGCGACGAGGCGCGGGTCCGCCCCGGCGGTGCGGGGGGCTCCGATGCGCACGGCCGCCTCCCTCAGCGGGCGTCGCGCAGGCTGCCCCACGCCGTCCAGCGGTCGACCTCGACCACGGCGGTCACGCGGGCACGGTCCCGCACGCCGTACGCGTCGCCGGTGTAGTGGCGCGCGATGCGGTCGGTGTCGGAGAGGTCGGCGTCGTCGCGCCACGCGGTGACGCGGCCGAGCAGCGTGGCGTGCGTGTACCAGTCGTCGGCCAGCACGGTGAGGCTCACGTGCGGGTTCGCGCGCAGGTGCTGCACCCGCTTGCGCGTCGCGTCGAGGTTCACCAGCACGTGCCAGCCGCCCGCGCCGTCCTCCTCGAGCAGGTACCACGTCGCCGCGGTGACGGGGCTGCCGTCCGGGCGGACGACGCCGATCACGGCGGGCTGGGGACGGCGCAGCAGGTCGAGCACGGGGGCCGGGAACGGCGGACGGGGCATCGTTGACTCCTCGCAGACTTCGTGACGCTCATCGTGGTGCGTGGCACGTTTCGGTCGCTCGGCGCCGACGCTACGCCCTGGACGTGCGCGGATGCACGCGATCTCGTCGTGTCGTACCCCCGCTAGGGTGATCGGCAAGCGCTTGCCCGGTTCCGTCGTCCGCTCCCCGAAAGGACCCGCATGCCCCGCACCGTCCACCTCGCCGGAGACTCCACCGCCGGCCCGAAGAGCCGCGCCGCCGCGCCCGAGACCGGCTGGGGAATGGCCCTGCCGTACTACCTCGACGACGCCGTCGCCGTCGCCAACCACGCGCGCAACGGCCGCAGCACGCGCAGCTTCGTCGCCCAGGGCCGGCTGGACGCCGTGGCCCGCGACCTGCGGGCGGGCGACGTCCTGGTGATCCAGTTCGGCCACAACGACGCGAAGGTCGAGGACCCCGAGCGGCACACCGAGCCCTGGACGTCGTACACCGAGCACCTCGCCCGGTTCGTCGACGTCGCGCGCGCCGCCGGCGCGCAGCCGGTGCTCGCGACGTCGGTCGAACGACGCCGGTTCGACGACGCGGGCCGGGCCGTGCCCGCCCACGGCGAGTACCCCGACGCGATGCGCGCCCTCGCCGCGCGCGAGGACGTGCCGCTCGTGGACGTCCAGCGCGACTCGCTCGCGCTGTGGCACGACCTCGGGCCGGAGCGCACGCTGCACTACTTCTTCCACGCCGACGACGGGCGCCGCGACGACACGCACTTCAACCCGCCCGGCGCGGGGGCCGTCGCCCGGCTCGTCGCCACCGGCCTCCTCACCGCGGGCGTCCTCGAGAGCCACGAGGTACGGCGGCTGGACGAGGACGTGCCCGACGCCTGGTTCCGCTGGCTCGACGACGAGCCGGCCTGAGCTCAGCCGCCGACGCGCACGATCGTCTTGCCGGGGGCCCGGCGCGGCGCGGCGAACGCCGCCGGGGCCTCCGCCAGCGGGACGACCGTGCCGATCACGGTCCGCAGGCGGCCCTCCCGCACGCGCCGGGCGAGCCCGGCCAGCTGCTCCCGGTCGGGCTCGACGACGAAGAACACGGCGCGCCCGTCGGCGGGCCGCGCCCCGGGCGGGCCTGCGATCGTCACCAGGGTGCCGCCCCCGCGCACGAGCGCGGCGGATCGGATCGCGACGTCCCCGCCGATGACGTCGAAGACGAGGTCGACCCCGCCCGCGGCCGCGAGGCCCTCCCGCTCCAGGTCGAGGAACTCGTGCGCGCCGAGCCCGAGCGCGGCCTCCCGGTCGCGCGCGCGGCCCGTGCCGACGACGTGCGCGCCGGCCTCGCGGGCGAGCTGCGTGACGACCGATCCCACACCGCCGGCAGCTCCGTGCACCAGCACGCTCTGGCCCGCCTGCAGGCGCCCGTGCACGAACAGGCCCTGCCAGGCGGTGAGGCCGGAGACCGGCAGGCTCGCCGCCACGACGTGGTCGACGTCCGCCGGCAGGGGCGCGAGGTTGCGCGCCTCGACCGCGACGAGCTCGGCGAGGGTGCCGTCGCGGGTCCAGTCCGCGAGGCCGAGCACACGCTGCCCCACCGTGAGCCCGGTGGTGCCGTAGCCGAGCTCCTCGACGACCCCGGACAGCTCGTGCCCGGGGATGCTCGGGGTCCGGTCCCGCCCGGCCCGGTCGGTCCAGGTCCCGGACCAGGTGAGCTCGCCGGGAGTGAACCCGGACGCGTGCACCCGGACGACCACGTCGTTCTCCGCGGCGTGCGGCGCAGGACGCTCCGCGAGCCTCATCCCGGCGACGCCGGCCTCCTGGTCCTCCACGACGACTGCCTGCATGGCCCGCTCCTTCGGTCGGTGGGTTGTCGACCGTCCGACGACGCAGCCGCACGAGATGTCAGGAGGGCGGGTTCCAGCGGGTGAGCTTGCCCGGGTTCCACTGCACCCACACCGCGGCGACCTGCCCGTCGACCACGCGGAGGTTCACCACCCCGGTGACACGTCCGCCGCGCACGAACGTCAGAGCCGCGCCGTCCGCCGTGGTGCGCGGCTCCAGCCGCGCGTCCGCCTGCCGGTCCAGGACGCCGAGCAGGAAGCGCGCCACCTTCGACGAGCCGTGGACCGGGTTGAGCGCCGCCCGCACCACGCCGCCCCCGTCGGAACGCAGCTCGACCGACGGATCGAGCAGCGCCGTGAGGGCGGCCAGGTCTCCGCCGTCCGCCGCACGCGCGAAGGCCGCGACCACGCGGTCGTGCTCACCCGGGCCCGCCTCCCCCGCCCGGCCGTCCCGCACGTGGGCCCGCGCCGAGCTCGCCAGCTGCCGGGACGCGGCCGGCGTGCGCCCCAACGTCTCCGCCACCTCGGCGAAGGAGTACCCGAAGACGTCGTGCAGCACGAACGCCACCCGCTCGGCGGGCGTCATCGCCTCCAGCACCACGAGGAGCGCGGTGCTCACCGACTCGTCCCGCGCGACCCGCTCCGCCGGGTCGGCGACGTCGGCGCCGTCGGCCCCGGTCGCCCGCGCGAACACGTCGCCGGGCACCGGCTCGGGCAGCCACGGCCCGACGTACCGCTCGCGGCGCGCCCGCGCGCTGCCGAGCACGTCCAGGCACACCCTGCTCGTGACCCGGGTCAGCCAGGCGGCGGGGTTCACGACCGCCGCCCGCTCGGACGTGTCGAGGCGGTACCAGCGGACGAACGCCTCCTGGACCGCGTCCTCGGCCTCCGCCGTCGTCCCGAGCATCCGGTACGCCAGGCCGACGAGCCGACGTCGCTCCCCGTCGAGGAGCGCACCGTCCCCGCTGTCCTCGCCCATCACGACCCGTTCCCTCTCGTCCGCCGTCCCCGCGCCACCGCGCCGACACTATGCCTGCCCGCGCCACGCCCGCCCGCCAGGCCTGACGTCCCGCTCGCGTGCATCGTCAGGAGGGCAAGCGCGACACCACCACCGACGAACCGAAGGATCCCCGTGACCACGATCAACCTCGGCAAGACGCACCCCGCGGCCTACAAGTCCCTCCTCGCGCTCGACGGCGAGGCCGCCGCCGCGTGCACCGCGGCGGGCCTCGACCCCCTGCTGGTCGAGCTCGTCAAGCTTCGGGTCTCCCAGCTCAACGGGTGCGCGTTCTGCCTGCGGATGCACACCCGCGACGCCCTGGCCCAGGGCGAGAGCACGGACCGCCTCGCCGTCCTCGCCGCCTGGTGGGAGTCGCAGTACTTCACCGCCGCCGAGCGCGCCGCCCTCGCCCTCGCCGAGCAGGTCACCCGGCTCGACGTGCCGGAGCGGCCACAGCCCGACCGGGACACCCTGACCGACGAGCAGGCCGGCGCCGTCGGCTGGCTCGCGGTCGTGATGAACGCCTGGAACCGGGTCGCGATCACCAGCCACTATCCCGTCCACTGACAGGCGCGGGAGGCGCGGGCTTCCGCAGCGCCCGGCGAACCGTTAGGGTGAAACACGCTGGAACCGGTTCCAGCGTGGCTCAACCCCGGAGGTCCGCGTGGTCACGCTCCGCGACGTCGCACGCGCGGCGGGCGTCTCGCTCGCCACCGCGTCGCGCGCGATGAGCGACGCGCCGCACGTGTCGGCGGCCAACCGCGCGCTGGTGGCCCGGGCCGCGGAGTCGCTCGGCTACCGGCCCCACCCCGCGGCCCGCGCGCTGACCACCGGCAGCACCGGCACGGTCGGGCTGGTCGTGCCCGACCTCGCCAACCCGTTCTTCGCGGCTGTCGCCAAGGGCGTGCAGGCGCGGGCCCGGGAGACCGGCCGCGAGGTCCTCGTCGCCGACACCGACGAGGACGTCACCGTCGAGCCCGACGTCATCACCCGGCTCGGCGACCGGGTCGACGGGCTCGTGCTCTGCTCGCCGCGCCTGCCCGCCGACCGGCTCCGGCCGCTGCTGGCGTCCGCGGACGGCCCGGTGGCGCTGGTCAACCGCGAGGCGCCCGGCGTGCCGTCGGTCTCGTTCGACATCGCCGACGGGGTGCGCCAGGCGCTCGACCACCTGCGCGCCCTCGGGCACGACGTCGTCGCCTACGCCGGCGGGCCGCGCACCTCGTGGTCGGACGCCGAGCGCCGGACGGCGCTGGCCACGCTCTCGACGGGCACGACCGGCGACGCCGTGCTGGACCTCGGCACCTTCCGGCCGACGCACGGGGGCGGCGTCCAGGCCGCGGACCTCGCGCTCGCGGCCGGCGCCACGGCGGTGCTGTGCTTCAACGACCTCGTCGCCCTCGGCGTCCTGGCCCGGCTGCACGCGCGCGGGGTCGCCACGCCCGCCGACGTGTCCGTCGTCGGGTTCGACGACGTCGCCGCGGCGTCGCTCGTGACTCCCGCCCTGACCACCGTCGCCGTGCCGCTGGCCCGGGCCGGACGGGTCGCCGTCGACCTGCTGGCCGGCGGCTCCCCCGAGCCCGAGCACCGCCGGCTGCCCGTCGAGCTCGTCGTGCGCGCGTCCACCGCGCCGGCGACTCCCGCCCCCGCCGTCACCGAAGCCCGTCCCCTCTCCACCGATCCCGAGGTCGCGATCCGATGAGCACCGCCCCGCACCACCCGCTGCTGCCGCTCGCGGCGACCCCCACGCCGGGCGCTCCCGCCGATCCGCCGCTGCCGGACGTCGTCGACCTCGCCGACGTCGCGCTGCTGCTCCGGCCGGCCGACGACGTCGCCGTCACGACGCGCCAGGTGCCCGCGGGCACCACGGTGCGCCTGCCCGACGGCACCGAGGCGACCACCCGCTCGACCCTGCCCCGGGGCCACAAGCTCGCCGTCCGCCCCGTGGCGGCCGGCACGGAGGTGCGCAAGTACGGGCAGTCCATCGGCCGCGCGACGAAGGACGTCGTGCCGGGCGACCACGTGCACACGCACAACCTGGGCATGGACGACGGCGCCCGCGAGTACGAGTTCGGCACCGCGCGCACCACTCTCCCCGAGCCCACGACGCGCCGCACGTTCCAGGGCTACCGCCGCTCGGACGGCCGCTGGGGCACCCGCAACTACGTCGGCATCCTCACGTCGGTGAACTGCTCGGCGTCCACCGCCCGGATGATCGCGGACCAGTTCCGCGGCCCGGTGCTCGACGCCTACCCCCACGTCGACGGCGTCGTCGCGCTCACGCACGACACCGGCTGCGGCCTGGTCCCGACGTCGGAGGGCGCGCAGGTCACCCTGCGCACGCTGCGCGGGTACGCGTCCCACGCGAACATGGCCGGGCTGCTCGTCGTCGGGCTCGGCTGCGAGATGCTGCCCGCCGCCTCCGTGCTCGACGGCCTGGAGCTGCGCGACGACCTGCCCGTGCGCACGCTCACCATCCAGGACACCGGCGGCATCCGCGCGACCGTGCGCGCGGGCGTCGCCGCCGTCACCGAGATGCTGCCCGCGATCGACGCGCTGCGACGCGAGGAGGCCCCCGCGTCCGAGCTCGTGCTGGGCCTCAACTGCGGCGGCTCCGACGGGTTCTCGGGGATCACGGCCAACCCCGCGCTCGGCCACGCCTCCGACCTGCTCGTCGCGCAGGGCGGCACGTCGATCCTCGCCGAGACGCCCGAGGTGTTCGGCGCCGAGCACCTGCTGCTGCGCCGCGCCGTGTCGCGGGAGGTGGGCCAGCGCCTGCTCGACCGGCTCGACTGGTGGCAGGGCTACGCGGCGGCCGGCGGCGGCACGCTCGACAACAACCCGTCCCCCGGCAACAAGGCGGGCGGTCTCACGACCATCCTCGAGAAGTCGCTCGGCGCCGTCGCCAAGGCGGGCACCGCCGACCTCGTCGCGGTGCACGAGTACGCCGAACCCGTCACCGAGCGCGGCATGACCTTCATGGACACGCCCGGCTACGACCCGGTGTCCGTGACGGGCATCGTCGCGGGGGGCGCGAACGTCGTCGTCTTCACGACCGGCCGGGGCTCCGTGCTGGGCTGCAAGCCGTCGCCGTCGATCAAGGTCGCGACGAACTCCGACACCTACCGCCGCATGAGCGAGGACATGGACCTCGACGCCGGCCGGATCGTCGAGACCGGGCTGAGCGTCGAGGAGGTGGGCGAGGAGCTGTTCGAGAAGATCCTCGCCGTCGCGTCCGGTGAGCAGACCGTCTCGGAGGAGCTCGACCTGGGCGCCGACGAGTTCGTGCCCTGGCAGCTCGGAGCGGTCACCTGACGCACCCCCGAGCCCGGTAGGCCGTCCGCGCTCAGGCCTCGATCCCGCGCAGCAGGCGGCTCAGCGCGGCCCACGCCTGCTCGAGCGCGCGGTCGCGGTCGGGCGAGGCGGCCACCCAGAGGGCCGCCTCGTTCATGGCCCCGGACAGCAGTGCGGACGTGGCGGGCACGTCGGCGGCGCGCACCCGTCCGGCGTCCGCGAGCTCGCCGAGCACCTCGTCGAGCAACCGCCCCGAGCTCGCGGCGTCGTCCTCGCGCCAGCGCGCCCAGCCGAGCACGGCCGGCCCGTCGACGAGCACGACCTGCCGGGCGTCGTCGGCGACGACCGCCGACAGGAAGGCGCGGCAGCCCGCCTCGAGGCTCTCCCACGGGTCGCCGAGGCCGTCGGTCGCGCGCTCGATCTCCGCGCCGACGGCCGCGGTCACGTCCGCGTGCACGGCGGCGAACAGCCCGGCGCGGCTGCCGTAGTGGTGGTACACGGCGCCCCGCGTCACGCCGCACGCCGCGGCGACCTCCTCGACCGCCACGGCGGCGTACCCCCGCGCCGCGTACAGCCCGCGCGCGGCGGCGAGGATCGCGGCCGCCGTCGCCTCGCTCTCCGCCCTCGATCTCCTCGGCATGGTTGACAGGTTACCGACACCATGAATGTATAGATACGTACACGCCGTACGTAAACCCTCCGGGAGTCGTCATGATCACCAGCCTGTACCCCGTCCTCGCCGCCTCGGACGTCCCGGGAGCCGCGCGCTTCTACGCCGACCTCCTCGGCATGACGCCGACGTTCTCCTCGGACTGGTACGTCAGCCTGCGCTCCGGCACGGCGGAGCTCGCCGTCGTCGACGCGGACCACGAGACGATCCCCGAGCCCGCCCGGGGCGCCCGCGCGGCCGGCGTCCTCGTCACCGTCGAGGTGGACGACGTCGACGCCGTGCACGCCCGCGTCCTCGCCAGGGGCGCGCACGACGTGCTGCTGCCGCTGCGCGACGAGGCGTTCGGCCAGCGGCACTTCATCGTGGCCGGGCCCGACGGCGTGCTCGTCGACGTCGTCACCCCGATCCCGCCGTCCGCGGAGTTCGCCGGTCTCTACGCCAGGGCCGGCGCCGAGGCCGAGGGCGCCTAGACGCGCTCCCGCACCCGTGCCAGCCCCTCGCCCGTCAGCGCGTCGCAGAACACCCGCCGGCCCGCCAGCACCATGACGAGCGCGAGGGTGCTGCCGCGGACCACGGGGCCGTGGCCGTGCGCGAACGGGCCGTCGGTCGCCTCGAGGCGCAGGCCGCGCGCGACGCTCCGGCCGGGGACGGTGAAGTCGCGCGCGGCGAAGAAGCGCGCCACCTCGGTGGTCGCGGCGACCGGCGGCACGCGCGGGATGCCGAGCGGCGTGCGGACGTCCTGCCCGTGCACGACGACCTCGCCCAGCCACGCAGCCGTGTGCCCGCTCGGCGCGACCGTGCCGGTCGTGACGGCACGGAAGCGCTCGAGCGTCTCGACGGGCGTCGCGCCGCGGTGCTCCGCCAGGCGCCGCTCGTTGTGCAGGTCGGCGTCGAACCGCGCCCCGACGATGCTGCGCAGCCAGGCCCACCGGCCGGTGCTCGCGCCCGCCGTGAGGTGCGCGACGACGTCCTCCACGGTCCAGTCCCCGCACAACGAAGGCCCGGCCCACGCCGCGTCGTCGAGCTCCCCGAGCTCGTCCGCGAGCGCCTCGCGCTCGGCACGGATCATGGACCAGGTCTCGGCGCGCGGGGTGCTCGTCGTCACGTGGGCAGCCAACCACGGGACACCGACGCCGCGGTTAGGCTCGACGGTGCCCACGACGACGCCGAAGACCTGGAGGACTGCGCCCGTGTCGGGTTCGATGAGTGACGGGGCGCGTGTGGCGTTCCTGGACGTGGACGGCACCTACGCGGACCACGGTGCGGTGCCGCCCGCGCACGAGGAGGCCGTCCGTGCCGCGCGGCGCGCCGGCCACCGGGTGCTGCTGTGCACCGGCCGCCCCGAGTCGATGCTGCCGCCGTCGCTCCTGGCGGCGGGCTTCGACGGCATCGTGGCGACGGCGGGTGCGTTCGTCCGGCTCGACGGCGAGGTCGTGGCCGACCTCCGCTTCCCCGACGACCTCGCGACGCGCGTGCGGCACGTGCTCGACGCCCACGACGTCGCGTACCTGCTGGAGACCCCCGACGCGGTGTACGGGCCGGTCGGCCTCGACGCCCGCCTCGCCGTCCGCGGGGACGCGGCACCCCACGAGATCCTCGACGTGCTGCGGATGCCCGGCGACCTCGCGGGCGTCCGGTACGCCAAGATCAGCTACTTCGACTCGCGCGTGCCGATCGCAGGCCTGCGCACCGAGCTCGGCCCCGAGGTCGGCATCCTCCCCTCGTCCTACGCGGACACGGGCGACAACGCCGGGGAGATCCACCTGGCCGGGGTGCACAAGGCCGTCGGGATGGCGGCCGTGATCGAGCACCTGGGGCTCACGGCCGCGCAGGCGGTCGGCGTCGGCGACGGGTACAACGACGTCGAGATGCTCCAGTACGCGGGCACCGCCGTGGCGGTCGAGGGTGCGCCGCCGGCCGTCCTCGCCGAGGCGGACTTCGTGGTGCCCGGGCCCGCGCGCGGCGGCGTCGCGGAGGCGTTCGCCCGGCTGGGGATGAT
>NZ_JBHXAW010000018.1:0-26526 GCF_042726645.1 Isoptericola sp. NPDC060257 | reverse complement strand
CTCGCTCGGCGCGCAGGGGCTGACCGCCGCCGGGGGCGGCATCCCGGCCGGACGGGTCGGCAGGCCCGAGGAGGTGGCCCGCGCCATCCGGCACGGGGGCGGGGATCCTCGGGGTGCTCCTCGGCGAAGACGGGCAGGGCGGCCTCGGCACTCTCGGCGACGAAACGTGCCACACCCCGCAGCTCGTCCATGGTGAGGTCGAAGTCTCCCGAGACGGTGGTCATGCCCGCCATTGTCGGGTGCCGGCGTCAGGCGTCGCGACGCCGGACGGCGACGGCTGCCGCGGCGAGCACGAGCGCGGCGTACCCGGCGAGCACGGCGAACCCGATGCCGGGGGAGAGGAGACCGTCGGGCGTGGGACCGGTCGCGACGAGGCGCTCGCCGGCCACGGTCGGGAGGTAGGCGTAGACGTCCTGCGCCCACGCGGCCGAGCCGGCGAGCCCCTGGAACAGCAGCGGCAGGACCATCAGCAGGGCGAGGGTGGTGGCGATCCCGGCCGCGGTGCTCCGCCAGAGCGCGCCGATGCCCAGGGAGAGCGCCGCGACGGCCACCAGGTAGGCGACCGCGCCGCCCAGGGCGCGCAGGTGCTCGCCGTCGGAGAAGTCCAGCGAGAGGCCGTCGGCGGACAGCGAGGACGCCGTCGCGAGCCACGCCGCGGCCAGGCCGACGACGGCGAGCAGCACCGTCGTCGCCGCGACGACGGCCAGCTTCGCCCACAGGACGGGCAGCCGGCAGGGCACGGCGGCGAAGGTCGCGCGGATCATGCCGGTCGAGTGCTCTCCGGTGATGGTGAGCACGGCGAGCACCGCCACGGTGAGCTGCGCGAACCCGTACCCGAACGTCACGGCGACGGCGCCGGTCGGGACGGCGAGCCGCGGGTCGGCGCTCATGGTCTCCTGCAGCTCGGGCGACGTCGTGGCCGACCCGAGCGTCGCGGCCATGAGCACCGCGAGCCCCGCCATGAGCAGCACCGTCAGCGCGACGCCCCACCAGGTCGAGCGGAGCGACCAGAGCTTGAGCCACTCCGACCGCAGCACGCGGGCGAAGGTCACGGAGGCGTCGCCGGCCGGGGCGCGGTCCGGGACGAGGGCGGTGGTGGCGGTCATGACCGGTCTCCCGTGCTCGTCGTGCCGGCGGCCGTGAGGTCGCCGGTCGGGTCGTCGGTGCGGTACTCGACGGCGTCGGCCGTGAGCTCCAGGTAGGCGTCCTCGAGGGTCGAGGCCACCGGGGTCAGCTCGTGCAGCGCGACGCCGGCCGTGAGGGCGATCTCGCCGATCGCCGCGGCGTCCAGCCCCGTGACCTCCAGCGAGCCGCCGTGGGCGACGTCGGGCACGACCACGGCGCCGCCCGCGCGCTCCAGCGCGGTGCGCAGCGTCGACGGGCCCGGGGTGCGGACGGTGACCGCGCGCCGCGACGCCGCGTCGACGACGTCGCTCACGGGCGCGTCCGCGAGGATGCGGCCGCGCCCGATGACGATGACGTGGTCGGCGGTGAGCGCCATCTCGCTCATGAGGTGGCTGGACAGGAAGACGGTGCGCCCCTCGGCCGCGAGGCTCCGCGCGAGGCGGCGCACCCACAGCACGCCGTCGGGGTCGAGGCCGTTGACGGGCTCGTCGAGGATGAGCGTGCGCGGGTCGCCGAGCAGCGCCGACGCGATGCCGAGCCGCTGCCCCATGCCGAGGGAGAAGCCGCCGACCCGCTTGCGGGCCACCGGGGCCAGGCCGGTCATCTCGATGACCTCGTCGACGCGCCGGTCGGGGATGCCGTGCGTGGCGGCGAGGGCGCACAGGTGCGCCCGCGCCGTGCGGCCGGGGTGCACCGCCCGGGCCTCGAGCAGCGCGCCCACCTCGGTGAGCGGGGACCGGTGCTCGGCGTACGGGCGGCCGTTGACGGTGACCGAACCCGTGGTGGGCCGGTCGAGACCCATGATCATGCGCATGGTGGTGGACTTGCCCGCCCCGTTGGGGCCGAGGAAGCCGGTGACGACGCCGGGCCGCACCGCGAAGGTGACTCGGTCGACGGCGGTCTTGTTCCCGTAGTGCTTGGACAGACCCTGTGCTGCGATCATGTCGTCGAACGTAGGGTCGATGACCTGTGTCACAGAACCGGGACGCCCCTGAAAGGGACCCTGGCCGCGTCGCGGCCTCCCGGGGGGTTCCCCTACGCCGAAGCCCCTGCCGGTCGCGCGGCCCCGGCCCGGACGGGCGACCTCGCGCCGCAGGCCGAGACGGCGGGCGACGTCGTCGAGTTCGTCAGCCGCGCTCTGGCGCGCTGACCGGCCAGCGGCTCAGCCGCCCGACGAGGAACGACTCGATGCCGACCAGCCCCGAGGCCGCGCCGACGAAGCCACCCAGCATCCCGCGGGCGTGGTCGGCGTCCACGACGCGCAGCCGGTCCGCGCGATAGTCGGTCCCCTTGCGGGTGAGGCGGTACGCGCCCGCCGCGCGCACGTTGCGGCACCAGTCCACGTCCGCGCCCCAGGGCAGCGGCGTGAGCACGAGGATGTCGCGGTACTCGCCGATCTCGACCGGGTCCCCGGCCTGCGCGACCCGGGTGTCGATGGGCGCCCGGGCGGCGAACGCGACCACGGGCGTGTGGTACTCGCGGCCGCTCTTGCGGCCCACGTGGTGCAGGGTGACCCACGGCGGCACCCGCGAGCTGACCTTGAGGGCGTACGGGTTGAGGCGCTGGGTTGCCGCGACGACGGCGGGCGGTGCGGGCATGGCTCCATCCTGCTGCGCGGGCGGAGGTTCCGCTGGTTGGATGGGCCCATGGATCTCTGGGACGTGCTCCTCGTGCTGACCGTGCTGGTCACCGGCCTCGCGGGCGGGGTGTTCGCGGCGTTCTCGACCTTCGTCGTGGCGGGGCTGCGCAGGCTCGACCCCGCGGCCGCGGCCGCCGCGATCGCGGCGATCAACGAGGACGCCGTCCGGCCCCCGTTCATGACCCTCTTCGGCGCGGCCGTGGTCGTGCCGGCGGGCTCGGCGGTGGTCGGCCTCGTCGGCGGGTACGACGGCGCGTGGCTGGTCGTGGCGAGCGCCGTGCTGGTGGTCGTGGGCATGCTCGGGGTGACGGCGGCGGGCAACGTGCCGCTGAACAACCACGTGATGGCGCACCGCGACGCCGCCGGGTGGGCCGCCTTCGACCGGCCCTGGAGCCGGCTCAACCACGTGCGGACCGTCACCTGCGCCGCGGCGTGCGCGCTCGCGGGCGTGGCGCTGGCGCTGGTATGACCGCGGGACGACGGCTCGGACGACCGTACCGACAGGAGGCGCACGCATGAGGATCAGGGACCCGCGGGACTGGAACAGGCCGATCGAGGTGCCGGTTGCACGAGGCATGAGCACGCCAGAGGCCACGGAGACCACCACCGACGTCGAGGCCACCATCGGCCGCGTCCTCGACGAGACCAGCACCTGGGCCGTCGTCGGGCTGTCCACGAACACGGCGCGGGCCGCCTACGGCGTCGCGGGGGTGCTGCAGCGCGCGGGCAAGCGGATCGTGCCCGTGCACCCGAGCGCCGAGACCGTGCACGGCGAGCAGGGCTACGCGAGCCTGGCCGACATCCCGTTCCCGGTGGACGTCGTGGACGTCTTCGTCCGCTCCGAGCTCGCCGGGGCCGTCGCCGACGAGGCGATCGCCATCGGTGCCAAGGCGGTCTGGTTCCAGCTCGACGTCATCGACGAGGACGCCGCCGCCCGCGTGCGCGCCGCTGGCCTCGACATGGTGATGGACCGCTGCCCGGCCATCGAGCTCGGGCGGCGGCCGCGGGACTGACCCGGCGGATCAGCCGGCCGGCTCGAACGTCAGCACCGGCCGCCCGGTGCGGGGGTGGGTGAGCACCTCGGTGCGCACGCCGTAGACGGGGTCGAGGACGTCGGGCACGAGGACGTCGCGCACGTCGCCGGCCGCGGCGACACGGCCGCCGGACAGCAGCACCACGTGGTCGCAGTGCTGGGCCGCGAGCTGCAGGTCGTGCAGGGCGGCGAGCACGGTGACGCCACGGTCGGCGAGCTCCCGCAGGATGCGCAGCGCGTCGAGCTGGGCGGCGATGTCGAGGTGGTTGGTCGGCT
This sequence comes from Isoptericola sp. NPDC060257, assembly GCF_042726645.1. Lineage (NCBI taxonomy): Bacteria > Bacillati > Actinomycetota > Actinomycetes > Micrococcales > Promicromonosporaceae > Isoptericola > Isoptericola sp. NPDC060257. The sequence continues at coordinate 22,453 of NZ_JBHXAW010000018.1, read as the reverse complement.
CGTCCAGCAGGATGAGCGCGGGCTCCTGGGCGAGGGCGCGCGCCATGTGCACGCGCTGGCGCTCGCCGCCGGAGAGGGTCGTGACCTCGCGGTCCGCGAGGTGCGCCGCCCCGACGGCGTCGAGGGCGCGGCGGGCGGCGGCGCGGTCGTCCGCGGAGTCCCCGGCCAGCAGGGAGCGGTGCGGGATGCGGCCGAGCAGGACGGCGTCGAGCACGGTGACGGGCAGGTCGGTGGACGCCTCCTGCTCGACGAGTGCGAGCGTCCGCGCGCGACGGCGCCGCGGCAGGGCGAGCAGGTCGGCGCCCGCGAAGGCGACGCGGGCACCGGGGCCCGAGCCGCCCTCCGACGGCGCCTGCACCCCGGCGAGGACGCGCAGCAGCGTCGACTTGCCCGACCCGTTGGGGCCGAGCAGCCCGGTCACCGCGCCCGCGGGGGCGGTGACGTCCACGCCGTCGAGGATCAGCCGTCCGGACGCCGACCAGGAGACGCGGGCGGCGTCCAGGCGGTCGGCTGCCGGCCCCCTGGTCCTCCGCGAGGTGCACCGGGCGGGGGTGTCGGCGCGTGACTCGGCGCGGGTCTCGGTGGTCATGCGACCCTCCGTCCGCGCCACAGCAGCAGGGCGAACACCGGCGCGCCGATCGCGGCGGTGACGATGCCGACGGGCACCTCGCGCGGGGCGAAGACGGTGCGCGCCAGGGTGTCCGCCCACACCAGGAACGACGCCCCGCACAGCGCGGACAGCGGCAGCAGCAGGCGGTGCCGCGCGCCGGTCAGCAGCCGCACGGCGTGCGGCAGGATCAGCCCGACGAACCCGATCGACCCGCTCTGGGAGACCAGCGCGCCGGTGAGCAGCGCGACGCCCACCAGCAGCAGCCACCGCACGCGCGCGACGGGCACTCCGAGCGCGGCGGCGGCCGTGTCGCCGAAGGTGAACGCGTCGAGGATCGAGCCGGTCGAGGCGAGCAGGGCGCCCAGCACCAGGACGGCGACGCCCGTGATCGCGACCGACGTCCACGTCGCCCCGGCCACCGACCCCATGAGCCACGACAGGATCTCGCGGTACGAGTCACCGGTCGCGGACCAGAAGATGACGAAGCTGGTCGCCGCGGCCGCGAGCTGGCTCACCGCGAGACCGGCCAGCACCGTGCGGGTCGGCGTGATCGTGCCGATCGCCCCGGCGAGCCCGAGGGCGGCGGCGAGCGCCGCGACGGCCCCGCCGAACGCCGCGACCGGCAGCAGCACGGTGAGCCCGGCGACGAGCACGAGCACGGCGCCCAGCGACGCGCCGGACGACAGCCCCAGCAGGTAGGGGTCGGCCAGCGGGTTGCGGGTCAGGGACTGCATGACGACGCCGCACACCGCGAGCCCGGCCCCGACCGCCGCGGCGGTCAGCACGCGCGGCAGCCGCAGCTCCCAGACCATGCCGTCGGGCAGCGCGTCGAGCGGCTCGAGGCCCAGCGCGCCGCCGAGCCCGACGTGCGTCGCGATCGAGCGCCACACGTCCGCGACCGACAGGTCGGCCGGCCCGACCGTCACCGCCACCAGCACGGTCGCGACCAGCACCGCCACGGACGCCGGCAGCCACCAGGCGGCGCCGCGGCGGCCCGTCGTCGCTGCGGCCGTCGCGGGTGGCCCGACCGGCCGGGCCGTCGCCGTCACGGCTCGAGCCCGTCCAGCCCGTCGAGCTGCGCGGACAGGTCGACGACGGCGTCGACGTTGCGCACGCCGGCCTCCGACGCGGGGAACGGCACCGTGAGGTAGCGGCCCTCGCGCACGGCGGTCATGCGCGCGGTGGCGGGGTTCGACTCGAGCCGCTCGATCTTCTGGTCCGCGCTGTTCCAGGTCGCGTCGACGAGCACGATGACGTCCGGGTCCGCCTCGATCGCCTGCTCCCACGAGAACGACGTCCAGGTGTCGTGCACGTCGGCCGCGACGTTCTGCAGCCCGACGGCGTCCATGATCATCTGCGGCGCGCCGATGCCGGCCCCGACGTAGGGGATGTCGTCGCCCGAGGAGTACCAGAGCGCGGTGAGGCCCCGGTCGTCGGGGGCGACGGCCGCGAGCGCGCCCTTCTGCGTGGCGACCAGGTCGTCGGCGGCGTCGGCGGCGTCGAAGACCTCGCCGACCTCGTCGATCTCCGCGAAGACGTCGTCGAAGGTGAGCGGGTCCGGCATGTACTCCGGCGCCTTGCAGGCGGCGGGGGAGACGTACGTCGCGACGCCGAGCTTCGCCAGCGTGGCGCGGTCGCCCGCGCCGTCGGCGGTGAGGTTGGACTCCCAGCCGGCGTAGACGAGGTCGGGCTCCAGGCCGAGCACGGCCTCCGCGCCGGGCGCCTGCTCGGCCATGGGCTCGGCGACGGCGGGCACGTCGGCGGCGGCGTCGGCCAGCGAGTCCGGCACGGGCCCGTCGAGGAACGCCGAGCCGACGATGCGGTCGCCGAGGCCGAGCGCGAGCAGCATCTCCGTGGTGCTCGACTTGATCGTCACGACGCGCTGCGGCGCGGCGTCGACCGTGGTCTCGACGCCGCAGTTGTCGAGCGTCAGGGGGTAGGCGGTGCCGTCCGAGGACCCGCCGGACGAGGCGGCCGCCGACGGCGCGGCGTCGGCGGGATCCTGCGCGCAGCCCGCGAGGACGGCGACGGACAGGGCGAGCAGGGCGGCGCCGGGCACGGCGGCGCGGGGGAGGCGGGGCACGAGAAAGCTCCAGGGGTCGTCGTCGGTGGTGTCGTCCGACGGCGCGCCATCTCGCGCCGGTGGAACCGCGGCCCACAGCCCGGGTCGCGCCGACGGGCCAGAGTCGTGCCCGTGATCCGGCGTCGAGCCTAGTACGCCCCGCCGACCCCGTGTGGTTGCCTGGCGTCCGTGACCGTCCCGACCCGTACCTCGCCCGCGGAAGCGGCCCCCGCGCCGACCGGTCCCGACCCCCGCGCCGTGCGCTGGGGCGCGCTGCCGAACGCGCGCGACCTGGGCGGCCTGCCCAACGTCGACGACGGCCGCACCCGCGCCGGGCGCCTCTACCGGACGTCGCGGCTCGACGCGGCGGGCCCCGACGGTCTCGCGGCGATGGCAGACGCCGGCGTCCGCACCGTCGTCGACCTGCGCAACGCGGCCGAGATCGTGCCGCTGGACCTGCCGCCGTCGGTGACGCGCCACCACCGCCCGGTCGAGGACCCCGACGACGCCGCGTTCATGGCCGCCTGGGCGCCGCACCTCGACACCCCGCGCTACTACGCGACCGTGCTCGAGCGCTGGCCCGACCTCGTCGCCGACGTCTTCCGCACCATCGCCGCCGCCCCCGACGGGGCCGTCGTCTACCACTGCGCGGGCGGGCGCGACCGGACCGGCATGATCACCGCGCTCCTGCTGACCCTCGTCGGCGTCCCCCGCCCGGTCGTCGTCGACGACTACCTGGTGGCCGTGCGCGCGAACAACGACCGGGCCGTCACCGAGCCGGGGTGGGACGAGCCGCACCGCGGGCCGGACGAGCTCGTGGCCTGGTGCGACGCCGTCGCCGCCGCCCTCGGGGAGTTCCTCGACGGCGTGGACCCGGAGCGCTACCTGCGCGCGCACGGCGTGACGGACGCGGAGCTCGACCGCGTCCGCCGCCGCCTCCTCGACGCGGGCTGAGCGGCGGGCGAGGGCGGGCTCACGCCCGCGTCGCGCGCACCAGGAGGTAGTCCCAGACCATCGTGCCGTCGTCGCGCAGGTGCCGGTCGCCGAGCGCGGCGAGGGCGTCGTCGAGCTCCGCGGCGCGCGCGTCGTCGTCCCCGAGGTGCCGATAGGTGGCGATCGTCGGGCCGTACGTGGCCTTGAAGAAGTCGCGGAACGCGGCGCCGTCGGCGAACCGGTCGACGACGAGCCCGCGCACCTCGGCCCGGACGTCGGTGACGCGGTCGCCCAGGAGCACCCGCACGTGCTCCTCGGTGCCCCACAGCGGCGGCGGGAGCGCGCCGGGCGGGGGCGGGGGCGCGTACGGCCTGAGGGTCGCGAACATCTCGCCGATGAACCCGGTCGGCGTCCAGGCGACGTTCCCGATCGTGCCGCCGGGCCGGGTCACGCGGGCCAGCTCGCTCGCCGCGAGCTGGTGGAACGGCGCGAACATCACGCCCACGCACGACAGGGTCACGTCGAACGCGCCGTCGTCGAACGGGAGCGCGTGCGCGTCGGCCGGCTCCCACCGCAGCGTGGCGCCCTGGTCCGCGGCGCGCCGGCGACCCGCCGCGAGCAGCTCGGGGGAGAGGTCGGAGGCGACGACGTCGGCGCCCGCCAGCGCGGCGGGGATCGACGCGTTGCCGGAGCCGGCCGCCACGTCGAGCACCCGGTCGCCGGGCCCGACGTCGCACGCCTCCACGAGGACGGCCCCCAGCGAGGGGATGACCTGGTCCGCGACCGCGGGGTAGTCGCCGGACTCCCAGACGGCGCGGTGCTTGGTGCGGACCGTCTCGAGCAGGTCGACGGGGACGGTCCGGGAATCGGTGGTGCTCATGAGGGGCTCCTTCGCTCCTGCGGGCTGTGCTGACCCCTTCACGCTCCGCCGAGCGCCGCCGCCGGTCCAGTGCCGGATCTGGACCGGGCGAAGTCCTGGATCTGTACTGGCGGCGTCCCGCCCGGCGGGCGTTCACTGGGGGGATGGCGGGCTACGGCCAGTTCTGCCCCGTCGCGAAGGCGATGGAGGTGCTCGACGAGCGGTGGACACTGCTCGTCGTGCGGGAGCTGCTGCTCGGCAGCACCCGGTTCAACGAGCTGCGGCGCGGCAACCCGAAGATGTCGCCCACGCTGCTGTCCAAGCGGCTGCGGACGCTGGAGCGCGCGGGGATCGTGCGCCGTGCCGGCGCCGAGGGGCACGTCCGTTACCTCCTCACCCCCGCGGGCGAGGAGCTGCGGCCGCTCGTCGAGGCGCTCGGAGCCTGGGGCACGCGATGGGTCGGCGGGCTCGGGGAGGCCGACCTCGACCCGCACCTGCTGCTGTGGGACATGCGCCGCACGATCGACGTCGACGCGTGGCCCCGCGAGCGCACCGTCCTGGCGATCGTGCTCACCGACGTGGCCCCCCGGGTGTCCCGGTGGTGGATCGTCGTGCGCGACGGCCAGGTCGAGGTGTGCGACTACGACCCCGGCTACGACGCGGCGGTGGTCGTGACGACGCCGCTGCGGGCCCTCACCCGGCTGTGGCGGGGCGACGTGACCTGGGCGAGCGCGCTGCGCTCGCGCGAGGTGGTGCTGGAGGGCCCGGAGGGCTTGCGGCGCCGGGTGCCGCGGTGGCTGGGTCAGTCGGTGTTCGCGCACGTGCCCCGGCCGGATCCTGCTCCCGCGAGGGCGTGACGGCGGTCGGTGGCGCTAGCCTTCGACGGCATGACGACTCCCCGGGTCCAGGACGCCATCTCGTGGCGGCGGCCGCGCCGGCGGCGGCGCGGGGCCCGGGAGAGCGCCGGCGCGGCGACGGGCCTCGTGCGGGCCGCCGTGGACCTCGCGCTGTCGATCGCGAACGGGAACGCGCCCGCGGGCGACGTGTCGAGCCTCGGCGACGAGCCGCCGCGGGTGCCGCGCGACCCGGCCGAGCCCGTCGCCGAGCTGCCGTGCGTCGTCGTCGGCGGTACCGCGGCCTGGCTCCCCGCCGGCACGGAGGGCGCGCACCTGTGGGCCGCGCGGTCACGGACGTGGGTCGAGCTGCCCGGCGAGGCGGCCGACGTCGAGCTGGACCGCTCGACCCTGGCGCTCCGGTCGCTGACCGCCGCGGCGGGCGAGGACGGGCCGTGGACGCTCGAGACGCGCTGCAGCGCCGTGATCGAGGGTCCGGGGACGCAGCTCCGCGTCGAGGGGGCGTGGCTCGCGGTCGCGTGGCTCGGGCACCTCTCCGGATGGCCCGACCCGGGCCCGCCGGCGCCGCCGGACGCCGCGCCCCGCGCGTGACCCCCGCCGTGCGCCACGGGCGGGCCCGAGGGGCGGTCGGCTCCGCCCGGTTCCTGACGGTCTCGTCACCTCCCGCCGGCGCGGGGCCGTCGAGTGGGACGCTGAGGGCATGAGCAGCGCATCGCCGACGGGCCGGGACCCGTCGGACCCCGCCGGGCGGGACCCCGAGTCGGGGGTCCCGCGCGAGCCGAGGCCGCGGGACGGCTGGTGGGCGGCGCTCGCGGGGGTGGTCGCGACGGCGGCGGGGCTGGCCGTGGCGGAGCTGGTCGCGGCGTTCGTCGACCCGTCGTCGAGCCCGGTCGTGGCTGTCGGCGGCGCGGTGGTCGACGGCGTCCCCGGCTGGCTGAAGGACCTCGCGGTGTCCTGGTTCGGCACGGCGGACAAGGCGGTGCTGCTCGCGACGATGGGCGTGGTCTCCCTGGCGGGCGCGGCGCTCGCGGGCGTCCTCGAGCGGCGGCGCCCGCCGTGGGGCGCCGTCCTGCTCGGCGCCGTGGGCGTGGTGGCCGCCGTCGTGGCCGCGGGTCGCCCCGGGGCCAACATCGCGTGGGCTCTGCCGAGCCTGCTCGGCGTGGTGGCCGCGATCGCCCTGCTCAGCGCCCTGCTGCGCCGGGTCGAGTCGTGGTTCGCCGAGGGCGAGCGGCCCGGCGCCGACCGGCGGTACGCGATCGACCGGCGCCGCTTCCTGCAGTGGACCGGCGTCACCGCGGCGGGCGCCGTCGTCGTGCTCGGCGTCTCGCGCGTGGTCTCCGCGGGCGGCCGCGCGGTGACGGCGGCGCGCGAGGCGATCCGCCTGCCGCGGCCGGCGACGACGGCGGCCGCGGTGCCCGCGGGCGCGGACCTCGGCGTCGAGGGCGCGGCCCCGTACGTCACGCCGAACCCGGATTTCTACCGCATCGACACGGCCCTGGTCGTGCCGCAGGTGGACCCGGACGACTGGTCGCTCACCGTGACCGGCCTCGTGGACGAGCCGTTCACGATCACCTGGGACGAGCTGCTCGCCCTGCCGCTCGAGGAGCACCACGTCACCCTGGCGTGCGTCTCCAACGAGGTGGGCGGCGACCTCATCGGCAACGCGCTGTGGCTCGGCTACCCCGTCCGGGAGCTGCTGGCCCGGGCGAAGCCGCAGGGGGGCGCGGACATGGTGCTCTCCCGCAGCACCGACGGCTTCACCGCGGGCACACCGCTGGAGGTGCTGCAGGAGGCCGACCGCGACTGCCTCGTCGCGGTCGGCATGAACGGCGAGCCGCTGCCCACCGAGCACGGCTTCCCCGCCCGCCTCGTGGTGCCCGGGCTGTACGGGTACGTGTCGGCCACCAAGTGGGTCACCGAGCTCAAGGTCACCCGGTTCGCCGACGAGCAGGGCTACTGGACGCCGCGCGGCTGGTCGGCGCTGGGCCCGATCAAGCTGTCCTCGCGCATCGACGTCCCGCGCCCGGGGGACGACCTGCCCGCCGGCGCGGTGATGCTCGCGGGCGTGGCCTGGGCGCAGCACACCGGGATCGAGAGGGTCGAGGTGCGGGTCGACGACGGTGACTGGGTCGCGGCCGACCTCGCCGACACCGTCGGCCCGGACACGTGGCGCCAGTGGCGGCTGGACTGGGACGCGACGCCCGGCGACCACCTCGTCACGGTCCGCGCGACGGACGCCGACGGGAACCTCCAGGTCGAGGCGGAGGCCCCGCCCGCGCCCGACGGCGCGACCGGCTGGCACACGATCGAGCTGACGATCGCCTGACGCGACCGGATCACCCCGCGAACGCGGCGACGAGGCACGCGGCGACGAAGACGACCTGGAGCGCGGTCCGCGCGGGCAGCGGCATGGTGCGCAGGCCCGTGGAGGCTCGGGCCGCGTGCACGTTGGCCGGGAACATCGCCACGAACAACAGCGCGAGGCAGATCCCCGCCGCCGGCCGGGTGGCCGGCAGCAGGAGCCCGGCGGCGCCGACGATCTCGAGCACCCCCGTGACGGTCACGAGGAGCGCGGGTCGCGGGAGCCGCGGCGGCACCATGGCGACGAGCGCCGCGCGCCGGGGTCGCGCGAAGTGAGCGCTCGCGGTGACGAGCAGCATGGCCACGAGGCCGGCCGTCACGGCGGCCGGCCAGGTGCCCAGCGGGTCGATCGCGAGGGCGCCGAGGCCGCGTGCCGCGAGGGTGACGGTGACGAGGACGACGAGGGGTGCCATGGCGCTCTCCCGGATCGGCTACGGTGGATCTTGACAGTGACAAGTTAGGTCCGCGGTGCGGACTAGTCAATGGCTAGATGGAGGTCTGATGGCGGACGCGTACCACCACGGCGACCTGCGGTCGGTCGTGCTCCGCCACGCGGCCGACCAGATCGCGCACGACGGCGTGGACCGGGTCTCGCTGCGTGGTCTGGCGCAGCGGTCCGGTGTGTCGCACGCGGCGCCGGCGCACCACTTCGGTGACCGGCAGGGCCTGTTCACCGCGCTCGCGACCGAGGGCTTCGACCTGCTGGCGGAGGAGCTCGAGACAGTCGGCGACGACCTGCGGGACGTGGCCGTGGCCTACGTCCGGTTCGCGCTCACCCGGCCGGGGCACTTCGCCGTGATGTTCCGGTCCGACCTGGTCCGGGCCGACGACCCGGGGCTGACGAGCGCCCGCCGGCGGTCCGGGCAGGCGTTGCGCGACGGGGTCGGGCGGCTGGAGGGCGTCGCCGACCCCGCGGCCGCGCAGCTGGCGGCGTGGTCGGTCGTGCACGGCTTCGCCTCGCTGTGGCGGGAGGGGGCCTTCACGGGCTCCGACCTGCTCGACGCGTCGGCCGACCCGGAGGCGGCCGCACGACGCATCGTCGACGGGCTGGCGTTCATCTGATGCCGTCCTGCGTGCGCGGGGACGTCAGACGCGGGCGCCGACCGCGAGGCGCGCGCCGAACAGGACGAGCACGCCGCCGGTGACGCGGTCCACCCACCGCACGGCGCCGGAGCGGCGCAGCCGGGGCCCGAACCACCCCGCCCCGAGGACCACGAGCGACAGCCAGGCCGTGCCGAGCACGCAGTGCACCAGGGCGAGCAGGAGGCCCATGAGCAGCGGGTTGACGCCGTCGGGCACGAACTGGGGGATCGCGGCGACGTAGAAGACGCCGACCTTCGGGTTCATGAGGTTGGTGCTGAGCCCCAGGCCGAAGTCGCGCCAGCGGCCGCCGGTCGGCAGCGGCGCGTCCACCTCGGCGGCATCGTCGCGCGGCTCGCGGACGGAGCGCCAGAGCATCGACGCCCCCATCCACACCATGTACGCCGCGCCCGCCAGGGTGAGCACGCGGTACGCCGTCTGGCTGGCGGCGAGCAGGGCCGCCGCGCCGCCCGCGGCGGCGGCACCCCACACGAGGGTGCCGACCTGGATGCCGCCCAGCGCCGCGAAGCCGTGCGAGCGCGAGCGGGTCACGGTGCTGCGCAGCACGAGCGCCGTGTCGAGGCCGGGGACGAGGGTCAGGAGCCCCGCGACGAGCGCGAAGGCGAGCAGCGCCTGGAGGACGGTCACGGCGTCACGATACGAGCCGGGCGGCGCGGCGTCACCGCCGGCGCAGGTCGCGCCGGACGCCCCGCAGCCTCCACAGCCCGTACGCGGCGAGGGCGGGCTTGAGCAGCAGCCACTCGCCCCAGCGGTGGTCGGCGCCGCGCGTCAGGCGACGGACCAGGTCGGGGCGCTGGCGCGCGACGTACACGCGCGCCTTCAGCGCGTGCGCCGGCTGCGAGACGATCGTGATGCGGTCGGCGTCCTCGACGAGCGGCAGCACCCGGACGACGTTCTCCCAGGTGGTCCTGCTCTCCTCCTCGAGCGCGAGCGGACCGTCGTAGCCGAGCACGCCGACGGCGTGGTCGGCCAGGACCCGGGCCTCCGAGCGCCCGGACGTCGTCGCACCCCCGCTGAGCACGAGCCGCACGCGTGCCGCCGGGTCGATCGACCGCAGGCCCGCGCGCACCCGCCAGCGGTTGACGATGTTCGCCGCCGGACCGGGGTTGCGGAACCCCAGGACGACGACGGCCTGCGTCGGCCCGGCGGCGTCGGCCACGAGGGTGCGCGACCAGCGCCGGTTCAGCCACTCGCTCCAGGCCAGCACGGCGGCCAGCCCGGTGACCCCGGCCAGGGCGACGATCGGTCCGCGGCGCATGCGAGGGACTGTAGACCGTGACGTCCGCCGCGGCGGACGCGGGAAAACCGGAGACGGCGACGGCGGGTCGGTGCCACCATCGGCCCATGCTGATCCGCCGCGAGCTCCCGGCCGACGCCGCCGCCGTCCGCGCCGTCACCGCCGCCGCCTTCGCGGGCGCGCCGTACTCGGCGCCGCCCGTCGAACCGGACGGCGCGCCCGGGGAGGCGACGCTCGTCGGCCTCCTGCGGGCCGACCCGTGCTGGATCCCGGAGCTCGCGTTCGTCGCCTGCACGGGGGGCGACGTCGTCGGGCACGTCGTGTGCACGCGGGCCCGGGTGGGCGATGCGCCGGCCCTCGTGCTCGGGCCGCTGAGCGTGCACCCCGAGCAGCAGGGGAGCGGCGTCGGCTCTGCGCTGGTGCACACGGTGCTGGGCGCCGCCGACGCGCTGAGGGAGCCGCTCGTCGTCCTCGTCGGTGATCCGGCGTACTACTCCCGTTTCGGGTTCGTGCCCGCCCCGGAGCTGGGCGTCGAGCCGGACGACCCTGCACTGGCGAGGTTCTTCCAGGTGCGGCCGCTCGCCGCGTACGAGCCGTCCCTGCGCGGGCGCTTCGAGAGTCCCGCGCCGTTCGCCGTGCTCGAGGCCATGGCGGCCCGCCACGGCGTGTGAGCCCGGCGCCGCGGATCGCTACCATGCGCTGGTGCCCGATCTCGTCGTCTTCCTGGCCGGCGCCGGAGAGCCCGCGTCGTGTGGGACGCCCAGCGTGACCTGCTCGGTCCGGTGCGGTCGGTGGCGTTCGGGGCCCTGGACCTCGCGACGCCCTTCGTGTTCGACGAGGCCGTCGCGTCCCTGCACCGCCACGGCAGGGAGACCGAAGCGCGATCGGTGACCATGGTCGGTCTGTCGATCGGGGCGATGATCGCCGCCCGGTACGCCTCGCTGCACCCCGTCGCGTCGCTCGTGCTCTCCGGCGGCCAGGTCAGGCCGCCCCGGGTGATGATGGGGGTCCAGCGACTGGTGCTCGGTGCCGTCCCGGAGCGTCACCTGGGCCTGCCGGACGGGATGTCGAAGAAGGACCTGCTCGACATCCTGGGCGTCCGCGTCGACCTGACACCCGACCTGTCCCGGATCGCTGCGCCGACGGTCGTGCTGTGCGGGAGCAAGGACAGACCCAACCTTCCGGCGGCGCACCGGTTCGCCGGAGCCATCGGCGGATCGCGGCTGCAGATCGTCGACGGCGGTGGTCACCAGCTCGCCACGGACCGTCCCGCCGCGTTCGCCGAGGCCGTCCGGCTCGCGATCGGTCTGGCGGCGCGGCGATGATCACCAGCCGGGAGCGGGGTCCACGGAGCTGATGGCCTTGCCCGTCGTCCGGGCGTACTCGATCTCGCGCCGGGTCGAGGCGCCGACGTAGCCTCCGACGCTCACCACCCGGGGCGCTCGACGTCCACGGTCCTCAAGACTCCCGCATCCGGGCTCGGAGCACGTCGAGCTCGGCTCCCGGCGCGTCCGGGTCGAAGCCGTGCTCGATCAGCCAGCGCGACGCCGCCAGGCTGCGCAGCGACCACCACGCGCGGATCACGGCCCGTTCCGCGCCGGGGCCGTAGCCGGCCAGCACGTCGTCCAGGCGTTCCTCGTGCCCGAGCGTCAGGATGGCGAGGTCGAACATCGCGTCGCCGGGCGCGGCCTCGGACCAGTCGATGACGCCGGTGACCTCGTCGCCGTCGACGAACACGTGCGTGAGCTGGAGGTCGCCGTGGACGAACACCGGCGTCCACGGCCGCAGCGCGGCCTCGGCGATCGCGCGGTTCTTCCGGACCACCTCGGCGGGCACGACGTCGTGGGCGAGCAGCCACGCGCACTCGCGGTCGAGCTCCGCCGCCACGTCGTCGAGGCTGCGTCCCGGCCACGGCGGCACCGGCGCGTCGTGCAGCCGCCGGACGGCCGCGCCCGCCGCCGCCCACGCCGCCGGCGACTGCGGCGACGGCTCGCCGAGGACGCCGAGCGCCTCGCCCGGCACGGCGGCGATCGCGAGGACGGGCGGCTCGCGCCACAGAACCCTTGGGGTCGGGACCGGCGCCAGGGCCATCGCCCGCGCCTCGCGCTCGGCGTGCGCCGGGTCGCCGTCGATCTTCAGGAACACGTCGCCCACGCGCAGCGTCGCCCGCTGGCTGTGGGCGACGACGACCTCGACCTTCGCCTCGTCCATGCCCGCCATCATCGCGAGAGCCGCCACGATCGCGCCCGGGCTTTTCGGGGCCGGTACCTGTGCGGGCCCGGCACCGCCTGGTCGACCCTGCGGCTGCGCCGTGGACCGCAGGACTCGCTCGTCGTCGTCGGCATGCGTGGCGTGTCGCCCGCGCGTCGAGCGCGCGGGGCGGCCGCGTCAGAAGCGGTCGGTCTTGAACCGGTCGATGGGTCCGACATCGTGCGGCACTGGGGCCCGGACAGTGGGGCCGGACTCACAGCACGCGCAGCGCCCCGACGTCGTCTCGCTCACGGCGGCTGAGGGCGCGCAGGACGGCGAGCCCACCATGCCGCTCAGCGCCGGCGGCGACGAGCAGGTCGATCGCTACCGCCGTCGCCCCCTCGGGCGCGTGCGCGTCCACGCCGACGCTGAGGGCGAGGTCGTCGGTGTGCACGGCCAGCTCGACGCACCGGGTGCGCAGGTACTCGTCGAGGAGCATCTCCTCACCCGGCCGGTGCAGGATCGCCACGCGGCGACCGGCAGGCTCGTGCGGGAGCCGGGCGCGCAGGCGGTCGAGTGCCGCCGCGGTGTCACTCGCCACGGCGACAGCGCCCGCCGCCGCGGACTCCTCGCTGCGCGCACGCACACCACGATTGAGCGCCGAACCCGGATCCGGGGCGTCCACGATGCGCGCGTAGTAGGTCACCGCGGTCGTGGGTTCGAGACCTTGGTCGAGCGGCCCGTCGAGGAACCACTCCACCTGCAACACGCTGCGCGCAAGATGGCCGGCGAGCGCGCCGACCGTCATGCCCTCCAAGATCGACCCGTCACCCCACGCGTCCGCCACATGCGGGTCCCGGAGCAGGGCAGCGGCCCTCGTGGCGGCCTCGAGGTACAGAGCACGGACGGCGTCCGGGCTGGTCAGAGGGCTCATGGCACCGAGTGTGGCATGGCACGAACCGAGCGTGAGCGGACGTCCACGGACTGCACCAGCCTGGTCGGCGGCGGGGCCGACCCGATTCTCGGACATGGCCCAGACCTGCAGCCACGGTGCATCTCGACAGTCGTGGACGCGTCGACCGGCGAGGTCCTGGAGCGCATCGCCGTCGACCGTGCCGGCTGACGAGGCCGGGATCGGGCCACGGGGCGGTGTCGCCACGATCGCACTTGCGCGGCTGGCTACCATGGACGCACAGGCATCGACCCGGCCATCACCGGCGAGCCTCCGGAAGAACAGGGCGCACACGCACCCCTAGTAGAACCGGACGGGTAGGCCCGTCACAGCCGTGAACGAGCGGCGGACGTCAGCACGATTCGGCGTCCGCAAGCGGGGTGGTACCGCGGGACCCGCGCCCTTCGGGGCGGGGGCGTCGTCCTCGCACAGCAGCACCGACGTCGTACCACCGACCGCCAGCTCGTCCGCACAGGAGCCCACCCATGGCCTATCCGCAGCACCGCTCGTCCGACCCCTCGTCGCAGGCAGACCGACAGGGCGCCGCCTTCGGCATCGCCGGCGTCCCGGCGTCCCCGGAGCTGCCGGCGATCGAGCGCGAGGTCCTGGACTTCTGGGCCGCCGACGACACGTTCCGTGCGTCGGTCGCGAAGAACCCGGCGGGGGAGAACGGCTCCAACGAGTTCGTCTTCTACGACGGCCCGCCGTTCGCCAACGGCCTGCCCCACTACGGGCACCTCCTCACCGGGTACGCCAAGGACGTCGTCCCGCGCTACCAGACGATGCGCGGCAAGCACGTGGAGCGCCGGTTCGGCTGGGACACGCACGGCCTGCCCGCCGAGCTCGAGGCGATGAGCCAGCTCGGCATCAAGACCAAGGACGAGATCCTCGAGCTCGGCATCGAGAAGTTCAACGCCGCCTGCCGCTCGTCGGTGCTCAAGTACACGTCCGAGTGGCGCGACTACGTCACCCGGCAGGCGCGCTGGGTCGACTTCGACCACGACTACAAGACGCTCAACGTCACCTACATGGAGTCGGTGCTGTGGGGCTTCAAGAAGCTCTACGACGCCGGCCTGGTGTACGAGGACTTCCGCGTGCTGCCGTACTGCTGGAACGACCAGACGCCCTTGAGCAACCACGAGCTGCGCATGGACGACGACGTCTACCAGACGCGCCAGGACCCGGCCGTGACCGTCGGCTTCGACGTCGCGACCGTGCCCGCCGGACAGGACGTCGTGCGCCCGGGGGACAAGCTGCTCGTCTGGACGACCACGCCCTGGACGCTGCCCTCCAACCTGCTCGTCATGGTCGGCGAGGACATCGACTACGCCGTGGTGGAGTCGTCCTTCACCGGGTCGCCGCAGCGGTACGTGCTCGCCGAGGCCCGCGTCGACGCGTACGCGCGCGAGCTCACGGACGAGGGCGAGGACGCCCCGCGCGTCGTCGGGCGCCTCACCGGCCGCGAGCTGCTCCAGACCTCCTACGTGCCGCCGTTCTCCTACTACGAGGGCCGCGAGCGCGCGCACCGCGTGGTCGAGGCGGACTTCGTCACGACGACGGACGGCACCGGCCTGGTGCACAGCGCCGGCGCGTTCGGCGAGGACGACAAGGTGGTCTGCGACCGCGAGGGCGTCGCCTCCGTGATGCCCGTGGGCGCCGACGGCAAGTTCACGCACCCGGTCGACGAGTACGCCGGACTGCAGGTCTTCGACGCGAACCTCCCGATCATCGACCACCTCAAGGCGCGCACCCGCGGGGAGGTCGACGCCGGGTCCGTCACCGCCGGCACGGTGCTGCTGCGCCGCGAGTCGTACGCCCACTCCTACCCGCACTGCTGGCGCTGCCGGCAGCCGCTGATGTACATGGGCGTCTCGTCGTGGTTCGTCGAGGTGACGAAGTTCAAGGAGCGCATGGTGGAGCTCAACCAGGAGATCTCCTGGACGCCCGAGCACATCAAGGACGGCCAGTTCGGCAAGTGGCTCGCGAACGCCCGCGACTGGTCGCTCAGCCGCAACCGCTTCTGGGGCTCCCCGGTGCCGGTGTGGAAGAGCGACGACCCGGCGTACCCCCGCCTCGACGTGTACGGCTCGCTCGAGGAGATCGAGCGCGACTTCGGCCGCCTGCCGCTCGGCCCCGACGGCGAGCCCGACCTGCACCGCCCGTTCGTCGACGAGCTCACCCGCCCCAACCCCGACGACCCGACGGGGAAGTCCACGATGCGCCGCGTCGAGGACGTCATGGACGTGTGGATGGACTCCGGCTCCATGCCGTACGCGCAGGTGCACTACCCGTTCGAGAACGCGGACTGGTTCGAGCACCACTACCCGGGCGACTTCATCGTCGAGTACATCGGCCAGACCCGCGGCTGGTTCTACCTGCTGCACGTGCTCGCCACGGCGCTGTTCGACCGGCCGGCGTTCCGCACCGCCGTCTCGCACGGCATCGTGCTGGGCTCCGACGGGCGCAAGATGAGCAAGTCGCTGCGCAACTACCCGGACGTCTCCGAGGTCTTCGACCGCGACGGCTCCGACGCGATGCGCTGGTTCCTCATGGCCAGCCCGATCCTGCGCGGTGGCAACCTCGTCGTCACGGAGGAGGGCATCCGCGACTCCGTGCGCCAGGTGCTGCTGCCGCTGTGGAGCACGTACTACTTCTTCACCCTGTACGCGAACAGCGCCGCGGACGGCGCGGGCTACACGGCGAAGCCCGTCACGGCCGAGCGCGTCCCCGGCCTGCCCGCCCTCGACCGGTACCTGCTGGCCCGCACCCACGACCTGGTCGCGACGGTCACCTCGCAGCTCGACGCCTACGACATCTCCGGCGCCTGCGAGTCCGTGCGTGAGCACCTCGACGTCCTGACCAACTGGTACGTGCGCACCCAGCGCGACCGGTTCTGGGCGGAGGACGCCGACGCCTTCGACACGCTGTACACGGCGCTCGAGACCCTGACCCGCGTCATGGCGCCGCTGGCGCCGCTCCTCACCGAGGAGGTCTGGCGCGGCCTCACCGGCGGCCGCTCCGTGCACCTCACGGACTGGCCTGCGGTGGCCGACAGCGGGGACGTCGTCGTGGACGCCGCCCTCGTGCGCGACGACGAGCTCGTCGCGGCGATGGACGAGGTGCGCGCCGTCGTGTCCAGCGCGCTCGCGCTGCGCAAGGCCCACCAGCTGCGCGTGCGGCAGCCGCTGGCCCGCCTCACGGTGGCCGTCCCCGACCCCGCGGCGCTCGCGGACTACGTGGGCCTCCTGACGTCGGAGCTCAACGTCAAGGCGGTCGACCTCGTCGCGGCGGACGCCGACGCGTCGGAGCGGTTCGGCATCACCGAGCGGCTCGCGGTCAACGCCCGGGCCGCGGGCCCGCGCCTGGGCCGTGGCGTCCAGGCCGTGATCAAGGCGGCGAAGGCGGGCGCGTGGCGCCGCGACGAGGACGGCGCCGTCGTCGTCACGACCGACACCGGCGACGAGTCGCTGCGCGAGGCGGAGTACGAGCTGACCACCGTGGTGGGCGACGCGGCCGGGGAGCACGTCGCCGCGTCCGTGCTGCCCGGCGGCGGGTTCGTCGTCCTCGACCTCGCGCTGGACGACGCGCTGCGCGCCGAGGGCTACGCCCGCGACGTCATCCGCGACGTGCAGGACGCCCGCAAGGCCGCGGGGCTCGAGGTGAGCGACCGCATCGCGCTGGAGCTCGACGTCCCGGCCGAGCACGTCGCCGCGGTGGAGTCGCACCGCGACCTCATCGCGCGCGAGACCCTCGCCCTCGACGTCGTCCTGGCGGCGGGAGACGGCGAGCGCGTCGTCCGGGTCGCCAAGCGCTGACCCGCCTGCCGAGCGTCTCCGTCGGTCAGGATTCACCCGCGGATTCCTGACCGGCGGAGACGCCCGGGCCTGGGCTGCCCCCGTGCGGCCGACTACGCTGGTGCTCCCCGGCGCGTCGGCGCCGACCCCTGCGAGGAGTCCGCATGGCTGCGACACCCGCCCGCGAGAAGCGCCCCTTCGTCCCGCCGCGCTGGTTCGTCCGGTCGGCGTGGGCGGTCCAGCGCGCCGGCTACCGGATCAGCGGCGGGCGGTGGCCGCTGCGCCGGCCCGCCCCCGGCGGCAAGTTCGGCATGCTGCGCCTGCGCGTCGTGGGACGCCGCAGCGGCCAGGAGCGCGCCGTGATCCTCGGGTACGTCGAGGACGACGGCCGGTACGTCACCCTCGCGATGAACGGCTGGGGCGACCCGCCGCCGGCGTGGTGGCTCAACCTGCGGGCGCACCCGGACGCCGAGGTGGACACGGTCGACGGGCCGCGCACCGTGCGCGCGACGGCGGCGCAGGGCGAGGAGCGCGACCGGCTGTGGGCGCTCGTCGGCCGCCACCAGGGCTGGGGCGAGATCGACCGGTTCGCCGCGCACCGCGCCGGGGAGACCCCGGTCGTGGTGCTCGCCCCGCGCTGACCGACCGTCGTCGACGGGCGCGCACCGCCTATCCTTCGGGGGTGACCCCCGACGCTGAGAACAAGCCCTCGTCCGCCGCGCGCAAGGCCCGTACGGCCGAGCGCCAGGCCGCCCGCGCGGCGGCGGAGGACGCCGTGGCGCAGGAGTCGCTGCGCGAGGTCTACGCGGAGATCATGTCGCGGGCGCCGGAGCACGACATCGACCCGACGCTCGACCGCGTCCGGCGGGTGCTCGAGCTCCTCGGCGACCCGCAGCAGGCGTTCCGCGCCATCCACCTCACGGGCACGAACGGCAAGTCGTCGACGGCGCGCATGACCGAGCGCCTGGTGCGCGAGCACGGGCTGCGCACCGGCCTGTTCACCTCGCCCCACCTCACGAGCGTCACGGAGCGCATCCAGGTGGACGGCGAGCCGCTCGGCGCCGCGCGGTTCGTCGAGGTGTGGGAGGACGTCGCACCGTACATCGGCGTCGTCGACCGCGAGTCGCAGGAGGCGGGCGGCCCGCGTCTCAGCTTCTTCGAGGTGCTCACCGTCATGGCGATCGCCGCCTTCGCGGACGCCCCGGTCGACGTCGCGGTGGTCGAGGTCGGCATGGGCGGTCGGTGGGACTCCACCAACGTCGTGGACGGCGAGGTCGCGGTGCTCACCCCGGTCGGCATCGACCACGAGCGCTGGCTCGGCTCCACGCTTGCCGAGATCGCCACGGAGAAGTCCGGCATCGTCAAGGAGGGCGCCACGGTCGTCAGCGCCGAGCAGGACGTCGTCGTCGACGAGATCCTGCGCGAGCGGGCGGCGGAGGTCTCGGCGCACCTGCTGCGCGAGGGCGTGGAGCTCGAGGTCGCCGGGCGGCGGGTGGCCGTCGGCGGGCAGCTCGTCGACCTGCGCACCCCCGCCGGCCTGTACACCGAGGTCCTGGTGCCCCTGCACGGCGCGTACCAGGCTCACAACGCGCTCCTCGCGCTCGCCGCGGTGGAGGCGCTGCTCGGCGGCCGGGCCCTGGACGGCGGGGTGGTCGAGACGGCGTTCGCCGACGTCGTCGTGCCGGGGCGCCTCGAGGTGGTGCGCTCCAGCCCGACCGTGCTGGTGGACGCGGCGCACAACCCGCACGGGGCGCAGGCCCTCGTCGACGCGCTCGAGGAGGAGTTCGACCTCCCGCGGCTGGTCGGCGTCGTCGCCGTGATGGCGGACAAGGACGTCGAAGGGCTGCTCGCGACCCTGGAGCCGGCGCTCACCGAGCTCGTCCTCACGAAGAACTCGTCGGCCCGCTCGGCCGACCCCGAGGACCTGCTCGAGGTGGCCCAGGAGATCTTCGGCGAGGACCGGGTCCGCACGGCCGCACGCCTCGACGAGGCGCTGCAGGTGGCGGCCGACCTCGCCGAGAGCGGCGACCAGGTGGGCGTCGGCACCGGCCGCGGCGTGCTCGTCACCGGCTCGGTGATCACGGTCGCCGACGCGCGGATCCTGCTCGGCCGCGGCTGACGCGCCCGTCCGGGACGTCGGGAGGGCGCACGCACGATCACCCGCCCGACACCCCGCGGGGGTGCTGCGTGGCGTGGCGCCCGGGTGTTGGATGGGGGCAGGCCGCCTCGGTGCAGGGCGGTGCCAGGCGAGGAGGCACGACATGAAGAAGCTGCTCGACGACCCCGCGGACGCGGTGACCGACTCGCTCGCGGGATTCGGGCTCGCCCATGCCGACCTGGTCGAGGTGCACGACGAGCCCGTGTACGTGTCGCGGGCCGGTGGGCCCGTGCCCGGCAAGGTGGGGCTGGTCAGCGGCGGCGGCTCCGGGCACGAGCCGCTGCACGCCGGGTTCGTCGGCGACGGGATGCTCGATGCGGCGGTGCCGGGGGCGGTGTTCACGTCGCCCACGCCGGACCAGATCGTGCCGGCGGTCCTCGGCGCGGACTCGGGCGCCGGCGTCGTGGCGATCGTCAAGAACTACACGGGCGACGTGCTCAACTTCGAGACGGCCGTGGAGCTCGTCGAGGCGGAGGGGTCGCAGGTGACGACGATCCTTGTCAACGACGACGTCGCCGTCGAGGACTCGCTGTACACGGCCGGCCGCCGCGGCGTCGCCGGCACCGTCTGCGTGGAGAAGATCGCGGGCGCCGCCGCCACGCGCGGCGACGACCTCGGCGCGGTCACCGAGGTCGCCGGGCGCGTCGTGGCGAACGTGCGCACCATGGGCGTCGCGCTCACGGCGTGCACGGTGCCGCACGTCGGCAAGCCGTCGTTCGACCTGCCCGACGACGAGGTCGAGATCGGCATCGGCATCCACGGCGAGCCCGGCCGGCACCGCATCCCCTTCGCGGGCGCCACGGAGATCACGCGCAGCCTGCTCGACCCGGTCGCCGACGACCTGCGCCTGACCGACGGCGACGACGTGCTGCTGTTCGTCAACGGGATGGGCGGCACGCCGCTGTCCGAGCTGTACGTCGTCTATGGTCGAGCGCGCGGGCTGCTCGAGGAGCGCGGTGTCACCGTCTCCCGGTCGCTCGTGGGCAACTACGTGACGTCGCTGGAGATGCAGGGCGCGTCGATCACGGTGCTGCGGCTGGACGACGAGCTGCGGGAGCTGTGGGACGCGCCGGTGCGCACGGCGGCGTTGCACTGGTGACGGGCGTCGCGGGGCGCCCCGAGGCGAGGAGGCGTGCGGTCATGGGGCTCGACGTGGCATGGGCGGAGCGTTGGGTGCGGCGCACCGCCGACGTCGTGGCGGGGTCGAAGGACGAGCTCACGGAGCTCGACCGGCAGATCGGGGACGGCGACCACGGGGAGAACCTGCACCGCGGGTTCCAGGCCGTGGTCGCGAAGCTGGACGAGCCCGGGGCCGCGGAGCGCACGGAGGTCGGCGACGTCCTCATGCTCGTGGCCACCACCCTCATGTCGAAGGTCGGCGGCGCCTCCGGCCCGCTGTACGGGACGGCGTTCCTGCGGGCGGCGAAGCGGTCGGCCCGCCCCAGCGTCGACGGGTCCGGCGTCGTCGTCCTGCTCGACGCCGCGCTCGAGGGCGTGACGTCGCGCGGCAAGGCGCAGGTGGGGGAGAAGACGATGGTCGACGCCCTCGCCCCCGCGGTCGAGGCGGCCACCGCCGCCGCGGACGCCGGCCAGGAGCCGGTCGAGGTGCTGCGGGCGGCCGCCGACGCGGCCGACGCCGGCGCGACGGGCACGATCCCGCTCGTGGCGACCAAGGGTCGCGCGTCCTACCTGGGGGAGCGGAGCGCCGGCCACGAGGACCCGGGCGCCCGCTCGACGGCGCTGGTGCTGCGCGCGGCGCTCGACGCGGCGCTCGAGGCCACGCCGGATGCCATGGCGGGCGAGGGCGAGGCGGAGGCGGTCGGGGAGTGAGCGTCGGGCTGCTGCTCGTCTCCCACTCGGCACGCCTCGCCGAGGGGACCGTCGAGCTGGCCCGCGAGATGGCGCCGGACGTGGTCCTGGAGAGCGGGGCGGGCGACGGCGAGGGAGGCCTGGGCACGTCGTTGGAGGTCGTGCAGGACGCCCTCGGGCGCGCGCTGCCGTGCGTCGACGGCGTCGTCGTGCTGGCCGACCTGGGCTCCGCCGTGCTGACCGTCGAGACGGCGCTCGAGCTCGACGAGGACCTGGCCGGCCGGGTGCGCCTCGCCGACGCGCCGTTCGTCGAGGGCGCGGTCGCCGCGGCGGTGGCGTCGCAGCAGGGCGCCGGGCTGGACGCGGTGCTGGCCGCCGCCGAGGGGGCGGGGGCGCCCGCGACGCCCGCCGCCCCTGCACCTGCCCCGGCTCCCGCCGATCCGTCGGTCGAGCCTGTCGAGACCACCGCGACGGCCAGTGCCCGCGTCGTGATCCGCAACCCGCTGGGCCTGCACGCCCGCCCGGCCGCGGTGGTGGCGCGGGCCGCGGCGGCGTTCGGCGGGCCGGTCACCCTCCAGGGCGTCGACGCGACGAGCGTGCTGCAGCTCATGGCGCTCGGCACCGCCGCGGGCACCGAGGTCGAGGTGTCCGCGCACGGGGCGGACGCGCGCGACGCCGTGGCGACCGTCGTCGGGCTCATCGAGGGCGGCTTCGGCGAGGTGTGACCACGCTCACAGGATATTGCACTTGGTGCAATATTGCAGTGGGTGCATGATTGTCCGGTGACCCCTCCCGCCGGCGACCTCGGACTGCGTGAGCGCAAGAAGCGCGCCCGCACGGACGCGATCGTCGACGCCGCCCAGCGCCTCGTGCTCGAGCGCGGCCTGGACGCCGTGACGGTGGAGGAGATCGCCGAGGCGGCCCAGATCTCGCCCCGCACGTTCTTCAACTACTTCGAGTCGAAGGACGACGCGGTGCTCGGTCAGGGCTCGTTCGAGCTGAGCGCCGAGACCCGCGAGGCGTTCGCGGCCGGGGGCCCCACCGGGCGTCTGGTGGCGGACCTCGAGGTGCTCGTCCGGTCGTTGCTCTCCGCGTTCGCCGGCCCCGGCAAGCACCAGGGCGAGCAGGTGATGGAGATCCTGCAGCTCGAGCCGCGCCTGCTCGGCCGTCACTTCGCGTGGTTCGAGCGGCACAAGACCCAGGTCGTCGCGCTGTTCGAGCGGCGGCACGAGGCGGCACCCCTGCCGGCCGACCCCGAGATGTGCGCCATGGTCGTCTTCGTCGTCACGCGGGCGGCGATGGACGACTGGGCGCGCACCGGCCACGAGGGCGACGTGGGCGACCACGTGCCGCACGTCGTCGGCCAGCTCGCCGCCGTCCTCACCTCCTGAGCGCCGGGCACCCCCCCCCCCCCCCCCCCCCCCCCCCCCCCCCCCCCCCCCCGCCCCCCCCCCCCCCCCCCCCCCCCCCCCCCCCCCGCGGGCCCCCCCGGCCCCCCCCCGCAGACCCCCCCCCCCAACCCCGCCGCGGGCC